>JBNMJT010000056.1:0-14351 GCA_050873945.1 Dorea sp. | reverse complement strand
GTAACAGAGTGAAATCCACTACTGTACAGAAAATAGCGATAAGTACTGTAAATCCACTGCTTTTCCAAGGTGTTCGCGGTTATTTTTATAACCTCTCGGTATCACAAAAGTTGCGGTTCCACTATATTGAATCATTATAGCATATGATACCCACGGAATAAAAGTTAGGAATCCTTTCCAGTGAATGTGGAGAAGGTGTTGGTAATACTTAAGGGGCAAAATTCTGCGTTAGGTATTCAAAATTTGACTGTTTGAGGCGTATGCCGAGTTTCAAATTTTGAATGCCTGCTTTTAGCAGAATTTTGCCCCTTTAGTATTACCCACCGACGGAACCTGAACAGGAAAGGATTCCTAACTTTTATTCCGGTCCGGGTAGCCGTCGCTTAATGCATGAAACATCAAACCTCTTCAGCCAGCTCCTCCCACTTTTCATACAATCCTTCCAGTTCCTCCGCAATCGCAGCCTTTTCTTTCGCCAGTTCCTGGCATTTTACGGAATTAGTAAAGATCTCTTCCTGAACCATCAGGGCATCGATCTCGCCGTCGCGGTCTTCGAGTTCGCTGATGCGTTCCTCTGTCTTTTTCAGTTCATTCTGACGTTTTCTGAGTCTTGCCTGGGCTTCTTTTTGTTCCTGCCAGCTTAATTTGGATTCCGATACGGAATTGGCTGAGCTGTTGTCTGTATCGGAAGCAGCAGAAGTGGATGTTCCGGCATATGCGGTCGTCAGTTCTTCTTTTTTCTCCAGATAATAATCATAATTTCCGATATAGTTCACAAAGGTATGATTCACCAGATCCAGAATACGTGTTGCAGTCTGGTTGATGAAATAACGGTCATGAGATACATACAGTACCGTACCGGTGTAATCATTCAGTGCATTTTCCAGAATCTCTTTTGAAGCGATGTCAAGGTGGTTGGTCGGCTCATCAAGAATCAGGAAATTAGCTTCGGAAAGCATTAATTTGGCAAGGGAGACTCGTCCACGTTCGCCACCGCTTAAGGAGCTGATCTGTTTGAATACATCATCACCTGTAAAGAGGAAGGCGGCAAGTACATTACGGATCTCTGTATTGGTCAGTGTCGGATAATCGTCTGAGATCTCATCGAAGATGGTCTTCTCCATGTGAAGTACATGATGTTCCTGATCATAATATCCGATCTTCACATTGGAACCAAGCGTATAAGTTCCGGAATCTGCAGATACGACACGATTGAGGATCTTCAGAAGAGTTGTCTTACCGGTTCCGTTATCACCGATCACTGCAACATGTTCGCCACGCTTGATCTCAAAATTGATATCCGTGAAAAGTTCCTGTCCCGGGAATGCTTTACTTAAGTGTTCCACCGTCAGCACGTCATTGCCGCTGACGCAGGATGGTTCCAGTTTCAGGTGTATGTCAGTGTTAACTTCCATAGGCTTTTCAATGGTCTGCATCTTCTCAAGCATCTTTTCACGGCTTTCCGCACGTTTGATCGATTTCTCACGGTTAAATGAACGCAGTTTTTCAATCACGGCTTCCTGATGCTTGATTTCCTGCTGCTGGTTCAGATATTCTTTGAGACGGATGTCGCGAAGCTGTTGTTTCTTCGCTGCGTAATCACTGTAATTTCCCATATAAGTACGAAGTTCTCCAAGCTCGATTTCCAGAACTTTCGTGACAACTTTGTTCAAAAAATAACGGTCATGGGAGACGATCAGTACCGCTCCCTGATAATTCAGAAGATAGGTCTCCAGCCATGCGATCGAGTTCAGATCCAGGTGGTTGGTCGGCTCATCGAGAAGCAGGATATCCGGTTTTGTCAGCAGAAGTTTGCCGAGTGATACGCGGGTTTTCTGTCCGCCGGAAAGTGTATCGACCGGTTTCGTAAAATCATTTTCCGTGAATCCAAGTCCTTTTAATACACCTGTGATCTCGCTTTCATATGCGTATCCGTTTTCGCGTTCAAATGTGGCAGTAAGGCGGTTATACGTCTCCAGCCGTTCATTCAGTGTGTCTCCGGACAGGTGTTTCAGTTCCATCTCGATCTCGCGGATACGGCGTTCCATCGCGATAATATCAGCTTTTGCGGTACGTACTTCTTCGTAGATCGTGTTCCCGCTCTGCATTTCCTGGTGCTGGGCCAGATAGCCGAGCGTCTTTCCCTTTGTCAGAATGACATTACCGTCATCCGGGGAAAGTTCGCCGACGATCATCTTAAGAAGCGTTGATTTACCGGCACCATTCGGTCCGACAAGCGCCGCTTTTTCGTGATCTTCTATGTGAAAGGATCCATCTTTTACAATGAGGTGTTCCCCAAAGGCTTTCTGGATCCCGTGACATGCTAATATCATATATTTCCTCCTAAATTGCCATGCATTCAAAAGATTTTTCTATCAGTATCTTTTCGATATTCCATATGTGCATATGCACATGCTACTTTATTATAACGGAAATTGTACAAAATTCAACAATAGTTTGACAATAATCTTTCAATTTTATATAATTATTTCAGACTATGATTGGAAGGGTGAATACAGTGGAAGAAAGGGAGATTTCTCGTGCAGTCATTCGTAGATTGCCGAGGTATTACAGATATTTGGGCGAACTGCTGGAAAATGGTGTAGAGCGTATATCTTCGAACGATCTGAGTAAGCGTATGAAGGTAACTGCATCACAGATCCGTCAGGATTTAAATAACTTTGGTGGATTCGGTCAGCAGGGATATGGTTATAACGTAAAGTATTTATACACAGAGATAGGAAAGATCTTAGGACTGGAAGAAGATCATAATATCATTATCATCGGTGCCGGTAATCTTGGACAGGCACTGGCAAATTATGCAGCTTTTGAGAACCGTGGATTTATTCTGAAAGGAATCTTCGATGTAAATCCAAGACTTCAGGGAGTATCGATCCGAGGAGTACCGATCCGCATGATGGACGACCTGAAAACATTTGTGCAGAACAATGATATTGATATTGCAGTTCTGACCATTCCAAAAGAGAAAGCGATCGAAGTAGCGAATATGCTGGTTGAAAATGGCGTACGTGCGATCTGGAATTTTGCGCATACAGACTTGAACCTTCCAGATAATGTTGTTGTTGAAAATGTACACTTGTCAGAAAGTCTGATGCAGCTGTCATACAATATCAGCCGCTATAAAGAAGACCATAAGTAAATCATTATAAAAGAAAAAGGCGTGTAGGAGTAGTCCGAAATACGGACATATTTTTACACGTCCTTTTGTTGCAGTAAATATAAAACTGGACTCAATAGGAGATGATGGAATGCAGCTTTGGGTGAATGCCGCACAGATGAAAGCAGCAGATCAGTATACGATTCAGAAATTAGGGATTCCTTCCCTGGAATTAATGGAACATGCCGCGCAGGCCTGTGTACAGACATTAAAAGACGAAAAGATCGATCTTTCTCGTGTCTGCGTCGTCTGCGGCTCCGGTAATAATGGAGGAGACGGCTTCGCAATCGCCAGGATCTTACAAAATGACGGATACTCTGTGGACACATTTCTTGTGGGAAATCCGGAGCATTGTACCGAAGAGACGCAGGAACAGATACACAGATTACAGGAATGCGGCGGAAAAATTATATATGGAATGCCGCAGGAAGATAGTTACAGTGTAATAATAGATGCAGTCTTCGGAGTCGGTCTGAGCCGTAAAGTAGAGGGGACATACCGTCAGGTGATCGAACAGATGAACCGGATGCAGGGGGCAAAGTTTGCCGTAGATATCCCGTCCGGGCTTTCCGCGTCGACAGGCTGTGTTCTTGGCTGCGCTTTTAAGGCGGATTATACGGTGACATTTCAGTTAAAAAAGATCGGTCTGGAACTGTCACAGGGCAGAATTATGGCAGGCAGAGTCATTGTGCCGGACATCGGCATTTCCACAGAATCCATCTGTGAAGATGAAGAAATAGTAAGAACCGCCGGAACTGATATCTACCGGCAGATGCTGCCGGAAAGACCGGAAGATTCGAATAAAGGCACATACGGAAGACTCCTGATCATTGCCGGAAGCAAAGGAATGGCCGGTGCTGCTTATCTGAATGCGTATGCTGCCTATATGACAGGTGCAGGCCTGGTGAGAATATACACCTCATCTGATAACCGGGAGATCTTACAGACACTTCTTCCGGAGGCGATTATCACGACGTATGAGGAATATAACAAAGAAGAACTGTTATCGCTTCTTGCATGGGCAGATGGCGTATGTATCGGCTCGGGACTTGGAATGAGCCGGCTTTCCGAAAAATTATTAAAAACCGTGATTGAACATGTAAAGGTTCCGTGTCTGATCGATGCAGACGGGCTGAATCTTCTTGCAGAAAACAAGAATTATCTGAATCAGATGACGGAACGCAGATTTGTGATCACGCCGCATATGAAAGAAATGTCAAGACTTACAGATCTTTCTGTGGATGAGCTGAAGACGGACCGGATCCAGATCCTGAAAGATTTTATTTCGAAATACCGGATCACCTGTGTACTGAAGGATTCCAGAACACTGATCGCAAGTGATGAAAAGGGAATCCGCATGAACCTTACCGGGAACAGTGCGATGGCAAAAGCCGGATCCGGAGATGTCCTCGCCGGAATAATTGCAGGATGGATGGTGCAGGGAAAAGAGACAGAAGATGCCGCAGAATTAGGCACATATGTACATGGATTGTCCGGTGACCTTGCAAAATTTGAAAAAGGCGTATATAGTGTAATGGCGAGAGATCTGATAGAATATATCAGTAAAGCATTAATGAAACTGGAGGAAGAATAACAGTGAAGCAATATACAAGAGTTTTAGCCAGAGTCGATTTAGATGCGGTTGAATATAATATAGAAATGATGAAAAAAAATATTCACAAAGACACCCAGATGATGGCAGTCATCAAAATGGATGGTTATGGACATGGAGCTGTCCAGATCGCAAAACTTCTGGAGCCGATGGATTATATCTGGGGATATGCCGTTGCCACACTGGATGAGGCAATCCTGATCAAAGACGCATGCCTGAAAAAACCGGTACTGGTACTGGGATGCATTTTCCCGGATCAGTGGGAAGTCATGATCCGGAACGAGATCCGTATGACGGTTTACAGCTATGAGATGGCAAAAGAAGTATCCGAACTTGCCGAAGCCATGGGATGTAATGTCTATGTTCATATTAAGCTGGATACAGGAATGGCAAGACTTGGGTTCCAGATCACGAAGGAAAATGCAGACGAGATCGCAAAGATCAGCAAACTGCCAAACCTGGTGATGGAAGGCATGTTCACACATTTTGCAAAATCTGATGAAGAAGATAAGACCTTTACAAAAGAACAGCTGGAGAAGTACCTCTGGATGAAAGAAGAACTGAAAAAACGTAATGTTACATTTACGTATTATCATTGTTCGAACAGTGCCGGAATCATTGATCTGGAAGAAGCAAATATGGATATTGTACGTGCAGGAATTACTACATACGGAATGTATCCGTCTGATGAAGTGGAAAAGGACAGAGTACCGTTGAAACCGGCAATGGAACTGATCAGTCACGTTGCACATGTAAAATGGCTGACAGAGGGAAAACCGGTAAGCTATGGCGGAACCTATGTCACAACGCGTCCAACGAAAGTAGCAACCATCCCGGTTGGATACGGAGACGGTTATCCGAGAAGTCTGTCTAACAAGGGGTATGTTCTGATCCACGGACAGAAAGCACCGATCATTGGCCGTGTATGTATGGACCAGTTCATGGTTGATGTAACGGCGATCGAAGATGTAGAATTCGGAGATAAAGTCGTAATCTTCGGACGCGATGGAAATGAATATATTTCCGTTGATGAACTGGGCGAACTCTCCGGAAGATTCAATTATGAATTTGTATGCGTATTAAATAAACGTATTCCAAGAGAATACATCCGGCATGGAGAAGTCGTAGAACAGGTTGACAGTTTCTAAATCGCCGTGTGTTCTTAAAACTTTGCAGAATACATCCGAGAAAAAAGGAAATACTTAGTATATCTTAAGAATCGGAGTGTGAAGCAAAGTGCAGGTGAAACGAGGAGATATTTATTATGCGGATTTAAGTCCGGTGGTCGGATCAGAACAGGGTGGGATTCGCCCGGTCCTGATCATACAGAATGATGTCGGCAACAGACACAGTCCGACAGTCATTTGTGCGGCAATCACCTCAAGAATGAATAAAGCAAAATTACCGACACATGTGGAAATCGACGCAAGAAGGTATCACATTGTCAAGAATTCTGTAGTCTTGCTGGAACAGATCCGTACGATCGATAAACAGAGACTCAGGGATCTGGTATGTCACCTGGACGAGGAGATAATGAACAAAGTTGATGAAGCGATTCGAATCAGTTTCGAGCTTCATACATAGAGAAGGAGTTAAGGATAATTAATTATGGAAGAGGGAAGTTTATTCCAACGAATGAAACAGATATTTCACGAAGATGAAATGGACGAAGAGATGCAGAAAGAAGCGGCAGGTCTGATCCGCAACATTTTCCGTTATATGGATAAAGATGCAAAAGATATCATGACCCACCGCAAGAATATTGTAGCGATCGACGGGGACTGGTCACTGGAAGAAGCATTGAAATTCATGCTGGATGAACGCTTCTCAAGATTTCCGGTCTATCAGGAAGATATTGATGAGATCATCGGGATCATTCATCTGAGAGATGCCACATCCGGTTATCTGGATGCGTCGAAACGCCAATGTCCGGTAAAAGAACTGACGGAATATCTCCGCCCGGTTACATATATTCCTGAAACGAAGAGTATCGATAATCTTTTCAAAGAAATGCAGGCAGCCAAGAATCACATGGTGGTTGTCCTGGATGAATACGGACAGACTTCCGGTCTTGTTGCAATGGAAGATATTCTCGAAGAAATCGTTGGAAATATTCTCGATGAATATGACGAAGAAGATGAAATGATCAAAAAGCAGACCGACGGAAGTATGATCGCCAATGGTCTGACAGAACTGGAGGATCTGGAAGATCTGATTCCGGTGACATTCGACAAAGAAGATTATGAGACACTGAATGGATTCCTGATTGATGAACTGGAACACATTCCGGGAGAAGACGAGACGTGTGTCGTAGACTATGAAGGCTATCGTTTTACCGTATTACAGATAGATAATAATATAATTCAGACAGTTAAGATTGAAAAACTGCCCGAAGCGTGATAGAATAGACAGCGTGTGTAATAATACAATTTTTATAAAAGATAAAACAAAATAGATAAAGAGAGGTAAAAGACATGTCAGGACATTCAAAATTTGCCAATATTAAGCATAAGAAAGAGAAAAACGATGCTGCAAAAGGAAAAATCTTTACAAAGATCGGTAAAGAGATCGCAGTAGCAGTAAAAGAAGGCGGAAGCTCTGATCCTTCTAACAACAGCAGATTACGTGATGTTATTGCAAAGGCAAAATCTAACAACATGCCAAATGATACAATCGAAAGAAACATCAAACGTGCATCCGGAGATATGAGTGCAGCAAACTACGAGCACATTACATACGAAGGCTATGGACCGAACGGTACAGCCATCATCGTAGAGACTCTTACAGATAATAAGAATCGTACCGCATCTAACGTAAAGAACGCATTTACAAAGGGAAGCGGTAACGTAGGAACACCTGGATGTGTATCATTCATGTTCGACAAGAAAGGCCAGATCGTAATCGATAAAGAAGAATACGAAGGCGATGCCGATGAACTGATGATGCAGGTACTCGATGCAGGAGCAGAGGATTTTGTTGAAGAAGAAGACAGCTTTGAAGTATTAACAGATCCGGATGATTTCAGTGCAGTTCGTCTTGCAATGGAAGAAGCAGGAATTCCAATGGCATCTGCAGAAGTAACAATGATCCCTCAGACATATGTAGAACTGACAGACGCAAAAGACATCGCTAATATCCAGAAGACTCTGGATATGCTGGATGATGATGATGATGTTCAGGATGTATATCACAACTGGGATGAATAAAAAGAATCAGACACCTCCATACTAAGAAAAAAGTATGGAGGTATTTTTTTATGAGTGAAGAGAAAAAGGAAAAAGAAAAAAGTGCAGAGCCGACCGAAGAGCTGAAAGAAACCGGAAGCGCCAATCTTGAGAACAGCAGGGACCGCCACCGGATCAAATTACTTACCATTGTGGGAGAAATTGAAGGTCATGAAGCAGTATCGGGAAACACCAAGGCAACCAAATACGAGCACTTACTTCCCTTGCTTGCGGAAGTCGAAGACAGTAATGAGATTGACGGATTACTGATTCTTCTGAACACACTTGGAGGCGACGTAGAAGCAGGACTTTCCATTGCAGAAATGATTGCTTCGCTCAGTAAACCGTCGGTGTCACTGGTCCTTGGAGGAAGTCATTCCATCGGCGGACCGCTTGCCGTATCTGCGGACTATTCCTTCATCGTACCAAGCGGGACAATGGTCATTCATCCGGTGCGTTCGAACGGGATGTTTATCGGTGTACAGCAGAGCCTGGATAATATGCTGAAGACACAGGACCGGATAACCAGATTCCTGGCAGATCACTCGTCTATGACACAGGAGCGGATCGAGACCCTGATGTTAAATCCGACAGAACTGGTAAAGGATGTCGGTACATTGCTGGAAGGAAAAGATGCGGTACGAGAAGGACTCATCAATGAAGTCGGCGGATTAAAAGATGCATTGAATAAATTGCACGAAATGATCGATGAAAGAAATGAAAAAAAGAACGAAAATGTGTAATGACATTAAAACCCCTAAATGCTATAATTATAATTAGTATTGCCATCATAAGGGGGAGTTGTAATGGCAGCGAAGTCTACCAAAAGTAAAACAACTGGAAAAAAGACGAATTCGACGGCAAAAAAGCCGTCTTCGAATAAAAAAACAACAAGAAAAACAACGAAAAAGACAACCGGAAAAGGAAGAAGTGCAGGCCGGAAAACAAGCGGAAGCGGTAATAGTTTTCTGATGGATGAGATCCTGATCTGGACAACTCTTGCCGTCAGCATTATTTTACTGATCAGTAATTTTGGCGTTGCAGGCTTCTTAGGGGATGCGATATCTGGATTCTTATGGAATGTATTTGGTGTTGCAGCGTATGTGATTCCATTTATCCTCTTCGGACTTGTGTCATTCCTGATATCGAATAAAGGAAATAGAACTGCTTATATCAAGACACTGGTCGGAGTCCTTCTGCTGGTACTTGCAGAAGTATTGTTACATCTGATCGATGGTAAGGGAGGTAAGATTGGAAAAGCACTGGCCTCTGTTCTGACACCTGCGATCGGTGTGGCAGGAACGTATGTTGTTACCGTGATCTTTATGATCATCTGTCTTGTCATCATTACCGGAAAATCTGCTTTAAAAGGTGTGAAAGCCGGCAGTGATAAGGCATATGCACGTGCCAGGGAAGATGCCAGACGTCATAAAGAACTGGCAGAAGAAAGAAAGCGTGAACGGATGGAGCAACGCGCCCAGCGCGAAAGAGAACGCGCAGAAGCGGAAGCTTCAGGTATTCCGAAGCGAAGAGATAAACATGTAGAGGGCGTGTCCTTTGATACCTCTATTGCGAAAAAATCACCGGAAGTAAGAGAACTTCCGATCGATCCAAAGACAGCGAAAGGGCCGGAAAAGCCGGAATTTGTCATTCACCGTGCGGATCCGGAACCGGAAGCATCTGATACGACAGATACGGCAGCTGCAGGAACGGAATCTGTTAAAACTGCTGCAGAATCTGCAGCAGATACAGCACCGGAAGAAAAACCAACACGGCGGAAAAATCCTAAGATGGGTGTTGCCGGAATGGCAGATGAAGTTGCTGATGTCGCAGCCAGCGTTGCGGCAGATTCCGCAAAACCGAAAAAGGCATACAAATGTCCGCCGTTATCACTGCTTCAGCACGGAAAACGTGGCGGTGGCGAGTCAGATGCACATTTGCGCGAGACAGCCATGAAATTACAGCAGACGCTGGAAAACTTCGGTGTCAATGTGACGATTACGAATGTCAGCTGTGGTCCGTCTGTTACGAGATATGAATTGCAGCCGGAGATGGGTGTCAAGGTCAGCAAGATCGTCGGACTTGCCGATGATATCAAGCTGAATCTTGCAGCCGCAGACATCCGTATTGAGGCTCCGATTCCCGGAAAAGCAGCTGTAGGAATCGAAGTTCCGAATAAAGAGAACAGCGCAGTCATGCTGCGTGACCTTCTGGAATCACCGGAATTCCAGAACAGTTCTTCTAAGATATCATTTGCCGTTGGTAAGGATATCGGAGGGAAGACAGTCGTTGCGGATATCGCAAAGATGCCGCACGTTCTGATCGCTGGAGCGACCGGCTCCGGAAAGTCCGTATGTATCAACACCCTGATCATGAGTGTGTTATACAAAGCGGATCCTGATGAAGTAAAACTGATCATGATCGATCCGAAGGTAGTAGAACTGAGTGTCTATAACGGCATTCCACACCTGCTGATCCCGGTCGTTACCGATCCGAAAAAGGCGGCAGGGGCACTGAACTGGGCAGTGGGAGAGATGTCCAGACGTTACCAGGCATTTGCCAAATATAATGTCCGTGATATGAAAGGTTATAACGAAAAGATCAAAAGTCTCGGTGTACAGACAGAAGAAGGCGAAAAGCTGGAGCCGATGCCGCAGATTATCATCATTGTCGACGAGCTTGCCGATCTGATGATGGTAGCTCCGGGAGATGTAGAAGAAGCTATCTGCCGTCTGGCACAGCTCGCCAGAGCAGCCGGAATCCATCTGGTGCTCGCAACACAGAGACCTTCTGTGAATGTCATTACCGGACTGATCAAGGCAAATATGCCTTCCAGAATCGCATTTTCCGTATCATCGGGAGTCGATTCCAGAACGATCATTGATATGAACGGGGCAGAAAAGCTTCTTGGAAAAGGTGATATGCTGTTCTATCCGTCCGGATACCAGAAACCGGCCAGAGTGCAGGGCTCCTTCGTAACGGATAAGGAAGTACAGCAGGTTGTAGAATATCTGCGTGAACATAACGGAGATGTTACATATAATCAGGAGATAGAGACTCACATGAACACGGTTCCGACCGGAAATCCGCTTGGCGGAGCAGGTGGAAATGATGAGAATGAAAATGATGCATATTTTGCAGATGCGGGAAGACTGATTATTGAAAAAGAAAAAGCGTCCATCGGAATGCTGCAGCGTGCCTTTAAGATAGGCTTTAACCGTGCGGCAAGAATTATGGATCAACTATGTGAGGCGGGGGCTGTCGGCCCGGAAGAAGGCACCAAGCCGCGAAAGGTTCTGATGACTTCAGAAGAGTTCGAACAGTATCTGAATGAGAAGAATGGATAAGAGATAGAATTCACAGTAGGAGGATGGCATAAGATGAGATGTAGGTATTGTGGCCAGAGAATACCTGAAGGGGAGTTGTACTGCAGACATTGCGGAAAAGAGGTCCGCATTGTCCCGGACTACAACCCATTAGATGATATGCTTACAGCACAGATCAAGGGTGCGATAGATGGGGATGAAGATATATACGAAGAATCATATACAACACGTTCATCCCAGAATAGAAATCATAGAAATACAGGAAGAAATCATGCTGCCGGAAGACAGGGCAGCAATGCAAGAAGAACTACGAACAGCCGGAATCGTAACACCAGCCGCAATGGCAGCCGGCAGATAAGCGAAGAAGAACGCAGACGCAGAAACCGCGAACGTGCAAGACAGAAGGCAAAACGTAAGAAAAAGAAGAAACGTGCTTTGCGGCTTGCCCTGTTTTTACTTCTGATCATTGCAGTGGTCGGTGTATTTGCTTACCTGACATCGTATATCGGTGCAGTGAACAAAGGAAACAGTGCGCTTGACCGTAATGACTATACAGCCGCAGAAGACAGTTTCCGAAACGCACTGGCAAAGGATGATACCAGACCGGAGGCTTATACCGGACTTTCCAAGGTATATCAGGCACAGGATAATGCAGATAAGGCGGAACGCCTGTTTACATCTGCGCTGAAAAAACAGGAACAGAATGTAGAATTATACCGCGCATGTATCAAGTTCTATATCCGTTCCGACCAGAAAGAAAAGATACCAGAGCTTCTGGATGACGCTGATTCTTCCATATCAGATGCACTTCCGGAGTACGTCGTAAAAACTCCGAAATTCAGCCTGGATGACGGGGAAGATTATGATGATGTCCAGCAGTTAAAGCTGACGGCAGAATCCGGATGTAAAATATATTATACAAAGAATAAGAAAAAACCGACGACAGGAAGTCATAAATATACCGGACCGATCCAGATCGAAGAAGGTGACACAACCATCTATGCAATTGCGGTAAACAAATCCGGTATTCCAAGCCTTCCTGCGAAGAAATCATATACCGTAGAACTTCCGATCGAGGATGCACCGGCAGTCTCTCCATCAACCGGACAGTACACCAGTGCCCAGCAGATCGAGATTAAAGTGCCGGATGGCTATACGGCATATTACACAACCGATAAATCAGAGCCGACGACTTCATCCACGAAGTACACCGGACCGGTAGAGATGCCGGAAGGTGAGACTATATTTAAGGCAGTGCTGGTGAATGCGAAAGGCAGAGTGAGTGGGATTACGACTCGGAATTATGTGTTGAATTAGCGGATGATAATTGTAAGGTATGTTCTTGCACTGAAGAGTGCAGGAATGTACCTTGTTTTTATTTGAATAAAATAAAAACACTGAAAGAGTACATATAAAAACAGTAAAATATTTATATATACTAGTAAATACACAAAATGTGTGATAAAATATTGTAAATATAATTTTTCTTTTTATATACAAAAAATATTGAAGCAAAGCGAGTGAGAAAGTTGTCTAATAAATTCTCAATCGAACAAATTTCAGAAATACTGGAGATTGATATTTCAGAAGTCGAAAATATACTCAAACATTATTGATGAACATAAGTATGAAGAACTAGTAGTGGAAATTCTCTATGTTAAGAAAGGCTAAAAGGAATGGTTATGGATTATAAACGATTAATGAAAAAATATTTGTATTTATTATTTTGTAGTATTATAATGACGCTGATATTTGGATATGTGTATATAAATCATTATTTTAGTTTTATTGTACTCATTGGTTTTACATGTAGCTTTAGTTCAACTATTGAATTAATGTCATTAATCATTACAACTCATAAGGAGAATAAAAAAGAGTAGACGTGTTTGCATAAAGTTTATTATAATTACCAACAGGCAACTTGAATGTCTGTTAAGCGAAGAAGTAAGGCGTTGTGCCAGAGGGTAATGCCTTACGAGTTTTATAAGGGTTTGGCATTTACCACAATCTGGCTAGAGAATGCAGACTCTCAAAAGAAAATGCCAGAGGCTCTGTTTTATACAAGGTCTTTCTTTTTGACCAAATTGCATGAAAGCAATTCGCGAGGGCTTGCCCAGCAGGAAAAGAGAGAAACTGATCATAACCTTTGATAAAAAAGTCAGGTTGATTATATTTAATCTTCCTGACTTTTCTACATATAATTAGGTATTACTATAGCTCATTTAAAACGTACTCTCGTGGCAGATTCCTCTTCGCACCGATAATATACAGAATCGCCGGTACATAGAAGGAGAAAAAGATAACAATCTGCATAAGAAGCGGCAACTTATAATTAAAATGTCCTGCAGACGCTCCAGCATTAAAAAGCATATAAAATGTAGCTACAATATCGAAGATAACTGCAGTTACCAACAAAATCTTCCCATTATTCACGAGTTGTGCAGATTTTTCGGTTGCGCCACAATTACGTTCGGCGATATTTCCAAACAATAAAAATGCCCCAAAGAATATCAGACCGATTATCGCAACAAATAGAAGAATAACTCCTTCCAATCCCAGTTCCGAAGGAATCACAATCGTCAAAAATAAGGAAATTAAGAAAACCAAAGAAAGAAGTGCCGTTCCAATAAGTCCCGTTAGCTGATAATAAATCCCGGCACCTTTTAATAGACGACGTCCACCTGGAGTTTTACTGCCGCCAATAGAGCAGAGCAGTTCATTACAAAATTCCGTTGGAGTCATATCTAAAAGTTCTTCAAAATCTTCCCCGCGTTTTTCTGCTTCAAGAGCCATTCCGGTAAGATCCTGTTCAAATTGCCGAATTTCAGAATCTAACAAAGGAAAGGTACGGATATGGCGCATCATTTGCTGTATTATTTTTTGATCTTTTTTATTCAACATAATTTTAGACCTCCGTATCAAATATCTGGTTTACAGATTGGGATATCTGCTTCCAGTTTGTTTTAAATTCGTTCAAATAGTCCACTCCATCTGGTGTAATGGAATAATAT
>JBNMJT010000055.1:0-14397 GCA_050873945.1 Dorea sp. | reverse complement strand
CCTCCTATGTTTGAGTTTGGCTTGCGATACCATTCTCATTTTAACATAGGAGGTTTTTTATTGACATCATACACACCTCTGATTATTCCATTCTCCCCAGCATAGCTGGGGGATTAGACTTTTCATTTATTCCTAATCTATTTCTTCTCATCTAACAGCATCACACCCTGTGCCGGATTCTTATCAATCGCACCAACAATCGGATGTGGTACATAACACTCTTCCAGATATGCAATGTCTTCTGCTGTCAGTCGAACGTGCAATGCGCCTGCCGCATCATCCAGATACTGCATCTTCGTCGCACCAATAATCGGCGAAGCAACACCTTTCGCCCACTGCCATGCGATTGCGATCTGCGACATCTTGCACTGATACTTTTCTGCAAGTTCATGCACGCGGGTAACAATCTTCATATCTGCGTCTTCCATGCGGTCATATTTGCCAACCGCAACTCTGTCCGTCCTTCCTCTTAAAGATTCGGATTTCCATGTCGGTCTTGCAAGGTGTCCTGCTGCCAGCGGACTGTATGGCATCAGTGAGACATTCATCTGTTTACAGATTGGAATCAATTCTCTTTCATCTTCACGGTACAGTAAATTATAATGATTCTCCATTACAGAAAATTGTGTCCAGCCGTGTTCTTTTGCCGCAAGCTGCATATTATGGAACTGATATCCATACATGGCTGATGCTCCGATCGCACGGACTTTTCCCATCTTCACCAGATCATGAAGCGCTTCCATGGTCTCTTCAATCGGCGTCTCATAGTCAAATCTGTGAATAATATAAATATCCAGATAGTCGGTTCCGAGACGTTTTAATGTTCCATCAATTTCCCGGAAGATGGCTTCTCTGGAAAGTCTTCCTTCATTAAAATATACTTTTGATGCGATTATAACTTTGTCTCTTGTCGTATGATTCTTTAATGCTTTTCCAAGATATTCTTCACTTGTTCCGGCCGAATATCCATTTGCTGTATCGAAGAAATTGATTCCGAGATCCAGTGCATGTGCCACCATCTCATCCGTCTGCTTCTCATCCAGTGTCCAGTCATGCATGGTTCCGGCTTTTCCAAAGCTCATGCAGCCTACACATAATTTTGATACTTCGATGTCTGTATTTCCAAGTTTTGTATATTCCATATTTTCACCCTTCTTTCATTCTGACACGTTGTCACTATCTGTAATATAATTCTTTTCTGACATCATGTCAACACTTCTTTCAAAGATACAGTGAACCCGCCACCTACATGACCTTCCACTGGCAGTTCCTTACAAATACATAGAAAAAGCGGATCATCTTCCGACAATCCACCTTCTCTCATTCTTTATATTTCTTTACATACATCAATCCATCCGCACGCCCCGGCGACTTCTTCCAGTTCTGCAATCGTAAGTCTGACTGCACTGTGGTCGTTACCGGCTGCCGGATAGACCGTCTCAAAGTGTTTCAAAGACTCATCCAGATAGACCTTAATGCCTTCTTTAATTCCAAACGGGCACACACCGCCCGGGGCATGTCCGATATATCTTTCTACTTCATCGAATGGGATCATCTTCGCCTTCACATGAAACTGATCCTTATACTTACGGTTATCAACCTTCGCTGTCCCCTCTGTCAGGATCAGGATCGGTTCCCCATCAACCAGAAATGACATCGTCTTTGCGATCATTCCCGGCTCTACACCGAGCGCTTCTGCTGCAAGCTGTACCGTTGCACTTGATTCTTCCAGTTCAATAACATGATCCGCATAACCCTTTTCATTCAGATACTTCTTTGCTTTTTCTAATGACATGATCCATATGTTCCTTCCTGCATCTATACTTTCTTTTTATTATACTACTTTTATACAGCTTCTTCATTCCTTTTTATATCGATTAATCCACTCTACTATGCAACTTCTTCATTCCTTTTTATGTCGGTTAATTCACTCCACAACTCTCTTTTCAGCAATACAACAGCCAGCAATGCTGTCAGAAAATCAGACACAGCCTGTGCAATCAGCACACCATGATATCCGATCACATGCGAAGCAATAACGATCACAATTCCATAGATCACACCCTGACGGCTGACGGATAACAGGAATGCTCCCATTGCTTTTCCTGCCGATTGGAATACACAGGTCGTAACCAAAACGACCGCCATGAACATCATACCAGCCTGCTGCAGACGGAGCATCAACACACCAGAATCTACAATCTCCGGTGTCTTCATGAATACACGGATCAGAGGTTTTGCACCGGCAGATAAGATTACTGCCAATACAACAGCCAGACCACATTCAAACTTATAACTGAATGCAAGAATCTCTTTCAGACGTTTCTTATTCCTTGCCCCATAATTATAACCAACCAACGGCTGACATCCGAACGCGAACCCGACCAGGATCAGCGCCGCGATCATATTTACCTTCATCACGATTCCCATTGCCGCAACTTTATTGTTTCCATATACAAGCAGACTACGATTGGTCAGTGTGACCGCAAAACTCTGCATAAAGTTCGTGATCGATGCCGGTATTCCAATTGCCAAGATCTGCCGGAATTCATTCATATTGATATGCATATGCCCCGGATTGATCGACAGCTTTTTACTCTTTTTCAAATATATCCACACGTAATAAGCATCCGTCGCAATATACCCGATGATCGTTGCAATCGCGGCTCCGCCGGCTCCCATATCCAGTATCGAAATAAAAATCGGATCTAATATTATATTCACTACTGCTCCAAGTACCGAACCTTCCATGGACGCTTTCGAAAATCCTTCTGATCTCAGCTGATTGTTCGGCGTAAATGATACAATGATAAACACAGAACCCAGCACCAGATATGTATAGTACTGTGATGCATACTTGTAAGTATCGACATCCGCTCCTAATAAATGCAACATCGGTGCACGGAAGATCAGAAGTAATACCGTTACGATCACTCCACAGATGATTGCTCCATAGAAACAGAAGGAACTGATGCGTTTCGCATCCTCATCTTTCCTCTGTCCGAATAATCTTGCGATCACGGAACTTCCACCCAGTCCGAAGATATCTCCAAGCGCGATCATCGCCGTGAACATCGGTGCCCCAAGTGACACACCTGCCACCAGATTCGTATTTCCTGTTCTTGCGATGAAGAATGTATCTACCATATTATAGACCAGCGAAATGACCATACTGAATACCAGCGGCAATGCCATATTAAAATATGCCTTATGCACCGGCGCTTTTTCAAAAAGTTCGTTTTCCATATATCTGTAACCCTCCACCATGATTTCATATAAAATGTTTTATTTCTTAACTATTGTTTTGTGAACTGTATCGGTTATTTTACAACAAACTTTCTGTTTTGTCACATGGCTATTTTCATATTTTATTGTATATTTTCGCATACATATTTGTATATTTCGCATGCACTTTCTTACGAATGCATAGAAATACAAAAAAGCCTTGAATCCGGCACAGCGATCTGCCGGATTCAAAGCTTTTTCATTTTAAAACGATATCTAATATCCAAATCCTGCCTATGGGCAACAGCAGCTTCTTTCAGATATTATTTACTTAACAAGAGAATGATAATGTTTCTTTTCTATGTATACGGATTCTTACTCTCCGAATACTGCCTTATAGTCTGCCTGGAATTTCTCAATTCCTGCATCTGTTAACGGGTGATGTGTCATCTGCTCAATGACTTTGTATGGTACCGTTGCAATGTCTGCTCCTGCCAGTGCACAGTCTGTTACGTGGATTGGATTACGTACACTTGCCGCGATGATCTGTGTATCGATTCCTGCTACACTGAAGATATCTGCGATCTCACGGATCAGGTCTACGCCTCTTACAGAGATGTCATCCAGTCTTCCAAGGAACGGAGATACATAAGTTGCTCCTGCTCTTGCTGCAAGTAATGCCTGGTTCGCATTGAAGATCAGTGTAACATTTGTTTTGATCCCTTCACCTGCAAGTACTTTTACTGCCTTTAATCCTTCGACTGTCATCGGGATCTTTACTACCATGTTCGGATGGATCTTTGCAATCTCACGCCCTTCTGCGATCATGCCTTCCGCATCTGTGGTTGTGGCTTTGACTTCCCCGCTGATGGCTCCGTCTACGATCGATGCGATCTCAGCGATCACTTCTTCGAATACACGGCCTTCCTTTGCGATCAGGGATGGGTTGGTTGTAACTCCACAGATCACACCCATGTCATTTGCTTTTTTAATGTCTTCTACATTTGCTGTGTCGATAAAAAATCTCATGTCTTTTCTCCTTTTCTTATTTATTCACAGAGTTCTTTTACAGGTTCTACAAGTCTTACCGTCTCATCCTTTTACTGGAATGTATCCTGGATCTTCTTCATCAGTGCATCTGCTTTTTTCATCAGGTCTGATGTTCCCATACGTACGACTTTCTTTCCTTTGAATCTTTCTTCGTTACGAATTGCAACGTCATTGGATAAGATCACACATGCTGCCGCTTTTATCTCTTCTGCTGTCAGTTCATTTTCAATCCCTGCAGATCCCTGTGTCTCCACTTTTACTTCAATTCCTGCTTTCTGTCCCGCAAGGCTAAGTGCCTCTGCTGCCATATATGTATGTGCTACTCCTGATGGACACGCTGTTACTCCTACTACCTTCATGATAAGTTCCTCCTTTTATCCGTTTTGTTTTCACTTTATAATTTCACTTTTATTTTTGCTCTGATTCTATACTTGATCGTTTTCCTCTTAAAGGTCTTCGAATGATATATCCAGTTCACCGGAATCTTCTTCCTCTGCCGGTGTCTCTTCCACAACTGGTTTCTTGGTAAATCCGATGATCAGTGCCACGATCACAGCTCCGATTGCGATTGATGCACAGAAGCCGATTCGGTTCGTAATAACCGGAAGTCCTACCAGACCTCCCCATGGTACAGGGTTCTCACATCCGAATAAGAATGCACTCATGCAGGCTGCTGCACTTCCGATCACATATGCCGGGATGACTCTGAGTGGATCTGTTGCTGCAAATGGAATGGCTCCTTCTGTGATTCCCATACATCCCATCAGGATGGCTGCCTTTCCTGAATTGCTCTCCTCTGCTGTGAATTTCTTTCGAAACAAAATTGTTGCTAATCCGATTCCAATCGGTGCTACTGCCCCTGCTGCTCCTACACCTCCCATCAGATACGGCAGTGTATCTACCTGTGTCTGTGCGAATGTGTATGCGACTTTGTTGATCGGTCCGCCCATGTCTACACCTACCATAGAACCAAGTAACAGTCCAAGCGGTGCTTTGGCTGCTCCTGACATTCCGTTCAGGGCTGTTGTCATTGCATTCATGAATACCGCAATCGGCTCACCAAGCAGGAAGACAATGGCTCCTCCGGCGATCAGTGTACCGCCCAAAGGATACAGAAAAATTGTTCCAAGTGTACGGTATGCTGCCGGGATCTTGATCTTCTTTAACATCTTTACCGCGTATCCTGCAATGAATCCTGCAAGAATACCACCGATGAATCCTGCTCCAATCTCTTTTGCCAGATATGCCGCGATGAATCCAGGTGCCAGTCCCGGTTTATCACAGATACTGAAAGCGATATATCCGCCAAGTACCGGAATGAATAAAGCAAGTCCGCCTGCACCGATCTCATTGATCTTCGCCAGCCATCCGGTTGTCGGTACAGCTCCCTCTCCACCAAGGAGAATGGATAATGAATAGAGAATACCACCTGCAACTACAAACGGTATCATGTAGGAAGTTGCAGTCATCAGATGTTTTTGTAATTCTTTTGCTGCTTTTTTCATACTAGTTTCCTCCTACCTCTTTTGCCAGTACTTCATAGATGCTTTCCTTATCACCGTGTTTCATCTTCTCCCTGAAGTCTTCATGCATCAGATTTCTGGATAACTGTGCCAGAATCTGCATATGCAAATTGTTATCTGTCTCATTTCTTACTGCGATCATGATCAGCAGATCTGCCTGTTCTTCCTCATCTTCTCCCCACTGAATCTTTTCCGGGAGGCGGGCAATACAGACACCGGCTTCTTTTACACCACTGCTCTTACCGTGAGGAATCCCGATTCCATAATCAATGTATGTGGAAAATACTTTTTCACGATCCAGAACATCTGCAGTGAATTGTTCTTTATCACTTAAGTAGCCTTCCTGTTCAAAGGCTTCTACCATTTTCTTAATCAAGTCCATCTTATCTTCCGCTTCAATGTCGAACAGCATCAGATTCTTATTTATAATTGGTAACATGATTCCACCTCTTTCTCGCACGCTTCAATTACACGATATGCCTGACTTGTCGTTGTGCATTTTTTCAGTTCTTCTATAAATCCTGTCGCCGCAACCATCCGCATCAGGCGTATAATTGCCGGCACATGTTCTTTTTTATCCCGGCTGGCAAGACAGAAGATGATATTGACCTTCTTATCCCCAAACCAGACTGGTTCTTTTGATATTACAAGACTCATACAGCTTACATTTACTCCTGCAGTTTCATTCCCATGCAGTAAAGCAAATGCGTTGTCTGTCACCGAATAGAATCCTTTTACCTCTATTCCCTGGATAATATTCTCATAATAGGATTCGCTGATCTTTCCATGCCGGATCAGTATCCCGGTGCTTTCTTTTACGGCATCCTGCCATGCAGCTTCCGATGGCACACAGCACACATCCTCTTCTGCCAGAAGGTCTGTCAGCTTATAATATTTCGCCGGCATCCGCACCTCTTTATATCCAAGCTCCTCTTTTATTACATCCATGACCCGTACCCGGTCTTCGTCTTTTAAGAAATCCAGTCTTCTTTCTATTGCAAAATAATTCGTGAGCACGTTCTTTCTCTGAATTCCGAGAAGATCTAATTTTACATAATCTTCTTTTTCAAAGATCACATGTACCTGGGCAAATGGTTTCTTTACCGGAAGTTCGAGCGGCACTGTAGAAAGAACAATATCGATATCATCCCAGTTCTGATAGTTCTCAACTCTGTATGCCGGAAGGCATTCCCTGATATATACCTGATACCCGTTCAGCAGGGCATCCTTTACAACCGCCGTTGTTCCATATCCAAATCCGCATACCAAAAGGACTGTCTTATAATGTTCCTGCTGCATTCTCCTGATACTTCCAAGAAAATATATAACGAGATATACCACTTCATTTTCTGTCAGATTACACAATATAGTATCTTTTTCAACCGTTTCTTTTACTGCACGATATACATAATCATACTCTTGTGGTATCAGTGATATCGCTTCATCCTGGAACATCACACCCGATTTCAGTCTTTCCAGAAGCGGTCCGATATGATTCAGAAGTCCCTTCAACAGGATACCATCTTTCGAGAATCTGATCTGAAGTCTCTGCTCCATCGTTCTCACCAGACGGATCGCAACATCTTCTGTCTCGACCAGGTCTAAGTTCACATCCAGATTCACATATCGTTTTGTATATCTTTCAAATCCGGATAAGATGCTTTTTTCTTTCTCTGTCAACTTTTTTCCGACGATTGCTTCGTACCGTTTCAGTCCTTTGCTGTCTTCACCGTCTTTTTTCCATTTCTCCTGCGGCAGTTCTCTTTCACTCAGGATATACCATGTAAATACGATCACATTGGCCATATACCACTGGTAAGATTCGTCACTGAACACCCAGTTCATAAGATCCGCAATCTCATCCACCCATCGTAATACATCCTTTAATGCAACCGGAAGGAACATCTCTTCCATCATCTGTCCGATGTATTTCTCATAAGTACCGCGGCGTCTCTTTGGATCCAGAAAGGCTGTGATCTTAGATATCTCATGGCTTCTGATCTTATAGCTTTTCTCCGATTCTCCCGTCAGATGGAAACCCTTGTCATACTCCAGTACCATCCCGTGTTCCAGAAGTTCCTGCTGCACGGCATCTACATCATTCTGTATGGATCTTCTTGATACCTGCATCTTTTCGCTTAATGCGCGCAGATTCAGTTTTTCTGTCTGAAACAGGATCCACATTCTTACGATCTTGCGTCTTTCTTCCGGTGTAAATACGAATTCATCGTCTTCGGCAATCACAGAAAAGTCCAGATCATCCGGAACAAACAGCATTCCTTTTGCATATTTTTCGATTTGCGGTGCTTTTTTGAGTGACAGCTCGTTATTGATGCAATCCACATCATAACGAACCGTCCTCTCTTTCATTCCAAGAACACTCGCAATCTCTTTGTAGCTCGCCATCCGTTCTTTTTCCAGATAACGGACGATTTCCAGCATTCTTCCTTTTACCATTTTCCCATTTCCTCCAAAGTGAAATTTTCTTTCAAATTATGAGGAACTTAAAGCACATTTACCTGCTTATAATGATGCTTCAATCTTGCTTGTAAGACCTTCCATGTTAAAGCATCTTACATGTTTTTCCATCTCTTCTTTCAGTTTCTCAATGACAAAGCGTCTTCCGTCGATCTTGATTGCTGCAAGATTGTCATATAATTTGTTGATCTCTTTTTCTACTTCTGGTTTTGAGAATGTATAGTGTCCACATAACTCTGTGATCTGAAGTTTTGTCTTGTCATCCAGTGCAGTAAGGTCAGACATATCAACTTCGTCTGTCAGCCATTTTTTCCACTTCATAGAGTAGATTGTTGCATGTGTCATTACATTTCTCAGGTCAGAAGCATCCTTGATCACTCCAAGTTCTTTGAACTTGTCTTCCACGTCTAACAGTTCCAGTAAAGCCATTGTCTCGATCGTACCAAACGCTGGTGCAACGTTCATTGCTGTGATCTCCAGTGGAAGGTGTGCAAGTAACTTTGCTTCACTCAAATAATCCCCATTATGTTCTTTTAATCCAACTCCGTATTTCTTAGCGATTCTGCTGAGTTCTTTAGAGTTTTCATAGTTAAAGTGTCCTACGTTCTTTGTAAGTCTTGTCAGTGTTCCGGTCTGTCCTACAATGAAGATCGGCATTGGCAGATTGTGCTCTGTTGTGTATTCTTTGATTCTCTTGATGAATCCTTCATATGTATCCAGTGATGTAAGTCCGCCACTTGTCTCTTCTGTTCCTACTTCGTAAGCGATCTCTTTCTCGATTCCGTACTCTTTACGAACCTGCTCACAGTACTCGATCAGTTCTACGGTTCTTCTGAATACGATGTCGATGTCAACCACTTTACACATCTCATCCGGATCCTTGGTCGGATCGATGTGAAGAAGATCGAATCCGTTCAGGATATCTTCTTTGTAAGACTCTTTTGCAAGTTCCATTGCCACGTCTTCCGGAAGGTGATCATTTCTTTCTTTATCTCTCTGCCATGGTCCGCCGTGGTCTCTGCAGAGGTAGTATACGTTATCATAATCAATCTCTTTACAGATGGATTCGATCTTTTCACGGAACAGCTTCTGGTCACTGTTGAATACGTATCCACCGCCAAGTTTATAAGCATCTACCTGATTACGACTTGCGATGTACATCAGTGGAAAATCTTTTTCTTTTGAGATCTCCAGAGATGCTCTTAAGAAATTCTCGGACATAGGACCGATACCAAGCATTGTGTATCTTTCATCTTTTGCGTTCACAACAAACTGTACTGCTTTTGTAATACTTACATTCTTTTTCATGATAATATAAACTCCTTTTTCTTATCTGTCAGACGTTGGCCGGCCCTTTGTCTGTCATCCTTGATTGGTTACTTCCTTGCTACATCTGTATCATAATCCAATCTCCGGAATTGCATAAGATAAAAGAAAAGTAAGTTTTTTTTACAAAATCTGCACATCCCCCACAATGTTCATCAGACATTCCGCAAGTGCTTCTTCCGTGGTCACAATATGATCCGGTTCCACCCCGTTGTTCTTATCATGATTTCTCTTATTCAGCCACACGGTATGCCATCCGGCATTCTCTGCCCCTTCGATATCATTTGCAAAGGAATCGCCTACATAGAAGAGTTCGCACGGTTCTGCCCCCAGTACTTCCTGTGCAACTTCAAAAATCTTCCGGTCCGGCTTTGATACCTTCATCTCTCCGGATACGAAGATATATTCTTTGCGGATCCATTTCGTAAGTCCGAGTGTATAGACTTTCTCCCATTGATGCTCTGCCGGTCCATTCGTAATGATCCCCATCGGGATTCTGGTTTCCAGCTTTGTAAGCAGTTCTTTCATTGTTTCTGATAACTGGATATTCTTCTGCTTTTTCTCATATCGTGTCTGGAATTCCATTGCTGTTGTTCTGTCTATCTCTACATCTACATCACGGAATGCATTCTGAAAACGATAAATATACATATCCTCCATCGTCATTCCGCCTTTTTGCGAGAGTTCGAACACTTCGTCACTGTATTTACGGCTCGCCAGAAATGCCGTATCCATATCCATCTTCGTATCCTCTCCGAACATTTCCCTGCATGTCTTCTTAAATGGTCCCGCAAGGTCATACAGGGTATCATCTACGTCAAATACAATTGCTTTTATCATGCTGCTTTCTCTCCCTTTTATTTTCTCTTTATCCTCTTTTTCGTTCACGCTTTATCTTACGCATTTTTTTCATCATACAATATTCTCTTCGAATTTGCAAAACGCCTGTAGAAGAAACCGGACTCTGTTCATATTGTCCATTTCCTCTACAGGCGTTTTTCTCCGTCCTGATACTGAAGTATACAAGATCGTTCTCTATATTCTTTTTATTTATTCTGATTAATTTTCTTCTGACTGAACTCCGACTCTTTTCTGCTGCTTCTTACCCCCCTTCGTAAAAAAGGGCAGCAAAAAAGCGGGTGATGGGAATCGAACCCACGTATCCAGCTTGGAAGGCTGGTGTTCTACCATTGAACTACACCCGCATCAACAATGCTCATTTATAATAGCATGGAATTTTATAAAATGCAAGTACTTTTTTAAATTTTTCTAATTTTTTATTTTTTTGTGTCAAATCAAACAGAATATCCTGGCTCCGTGGCTTGGTATCCTTTCCTTCTTCTGGACTTTTCTTTCACATTTTCATAATGTTATAATGATTATACGATATTTATAAATCAAGAATTGAGGATTCACATATGACGAAAAAAATCGCTGTAATCAATGACCTGTCCGGACTCGGCCGCTGTTCCCTGACTGCTGCCATCTCCGTATTATCCGCTATGGGGGTACAACCCTGTCCGCTCCCAACTGCCATTTTAAGCTCACAGACAGAGTATCCAAGCTATTACTGTTATGACTTTACGGACAAGATGGACTATGTCCGGCAGGAATGGCAGAAACTGGGCACTACCTTTTCCGGAATCTATACCGGATATACAGCAAGTGTAGAGCAGATCCGGCAGATTTTTCACTTTCTGGACACCTTTCAGACAGAAGATACCTTCCTTCTGGTTGATCCCGTTATGGGGGATGACGGCCTTACTTATGATATGTACACACCTGAACTTCTGAATGCCATGAAACAGCTGGTAAACCGCGCAGATGTCATCACTCCGAATCTCACGGAATTCTGTCTGTTGACAGATACGGATTATTCAGACTTTCAGGATCCGGATCTTTCTATTCAGGATATGATCCCCCGGCTGCAGACAGCGGGACAGGCTCTATTACACCGCTTTGACAGTTCGGAGCAATCTGGTTCTGATATGGTTACACAATCCGGGGCAAGGAAGATTATCATCACAGGTATTCATTTTAGTGATGAACTTGGAATCCACAAGATTGGTAATCTTCTCTTAGATGGCGGTTCTGCCTATCTGTCATCTTTTCCTTGCTGTAAAGGCAGCTATTCCGGTACCGGAGATCTGTTTGCTTCCTGCATTACCGGCGGGCTTGCAAAGGAGCTGGAACTTACGGAAGTAATCGAAACGGCTGGTACATTTCTCGAAAAAGCCCTGATTGATTCTTCCAATAAGAATGTTCCTGTAAACGAAGGTGTTAATTATGAAAAGTTTTTGCATCTTCTTATTCCAGCTTAGGTAATAAAAAAAGCCACATATCCCAGATGGATTTTCTTACTTCCGAAATTCCGTCCGTGATATGTGGTTTTTATATCAGTTATATTTTTCTAGTTCGGCGACAGTTATGTGATTTCTTATTATCTGATTTCCGACATTGTAATTTTCGCACCTTTTGCTTCTGCCTGTACCTTATACTCTTCCGGATAATATCTGGTCGAGAATACATACTCTCCATCATTTACAAATACTTCTACCGAAGATTTATCAGACAGAATCTTCAGATTCTTCACTTCGTCCACTTCCACATAGCGCATGCTTCGTCCGGCAGATACCGAAGTCTTGTCCTGACTTGTAAAGTGCATCCGGAAGCTTCCGTCAGCATAATCCAGAATCAGTTCATCAGAAAGGATGACTTTAAAGTGATTTTCCGTGATATCCGTAATCTCCAGTTCATATACCTGATAACCGTCACCGGCAAGCATACCTTTTACATCACTTACCAGATGTTTCTTCTCGTCCAGTTCGCGGACCGGACGCTGGCAGATCTTACCGTCTTTTTCAAAGATCTCTCTCGGGAATGTAAAGCAGTGCTGCCATCCCGTCTGGATGGTCAGATTCGTGTACTCTTCACAGTCCGGCATTCCCATCCAGCTGATGTGGATTCTTCTTCCGTCTTCTGTCTCGAAACTCTGCGGTGCATAATAATCGAATCCATAATCCCATAAGTAATATTCTGAAAGCTTATATTCGCTGAGAATATCTCCTTCTATCGCAAAGTATCCGGACTGGTATACATTGCGGTCATCCCAGACACCGCCTTCCAGTCCCTGCACAGATGTTGACAGGAGTTTCTTATTACCAATTTCGAAGTAATCCGGGCACTCCCACATATAACCGAATGGCTTTTCCGATTCTACACGGCTTCTGAATTTCCAGTTTATTTTATCCTGGGATTCGAATACAAGCACCTGACCTACATCTTCTTTGGTTCTTGCACCCTGTACCATATAGTATGTATCATTTTCTTTCCATACCTTCGGATCTCTTACATGACAGGTCAGATCATCCGGATAATCAGAATTTCTCATCAGTTCTTTTTTCTTGCCGAAGGTCTTACCATCTTCTGTCACAACCAGAACCGTATTTCCCTCACGGCCGGTACGGATATAGTCATAATCGCCGTCTTCCAGTTTGACATTTCCGGTATAATACAGATACATTTTTCCATCTTCGATAAATGCGGATCCAGAATATACCCCGTGGCAGTCGAACGGCTGATCCGGATAAAGCGCTGTGCCCTGATATTCCCAGTCGATCATGTTCGTGCTGGTGTAGTGCCCCCACATCTTCACGCCGCCTTCTGCATTAAATGGTGAATACTGGAAAAATGCGTGATAAATTCCCTGGAACTGACAAAGTCCGTTCGGATCGTTCAGCCAGCCGGCCGGCGGCATCAGATGCAGGTTCTCGCGGAATTTTCTGTCTGATGCTGATAATTCCTCTTTTGCTTTCTGATTATTTTCTGCTGTCTCTACTAATTTTGCCAGATCTCTTGTTAATGCGTTCATACTCCTATCGTCTCCATCTATAATTGTGCTATATTATGTTTTTAGTTGCCTTTCCCTATTGCTGACACATATTATTCTGCCGCTGTATTGTTTTGGCATCTTATAGTTATGGGGCTGGAAGTTCGTGTTACTTTCGGCCCCATATCGCATTATCCGTTATTATTTTACGAGTGTCATTACGTTACTTGTTGTCTTTACCTCTGCAGGCTCTGCTTTTTCTACATTTGCGAATTCATCTGTATTTGTCAGAATCATCATCGTTGTTGCCTGATATCCGGCATTCTTGATTGCATTTAAGTCTGCTTCTACCAGAATGTCTCCTGCATGTACCTTATCACCATCAGAAACTTTCTTTGTAAATCCTTTTCCATCCATTTTTACAGTATCAATACCGATATGGATCAGAAGTTCTCCGCCTGCCTCTGTTGTGATACATACGGCATGACCTGTCTCGAAGATATTCGATACTTCTCCGTCACATGGTGCTACGATCTTGCCGTCTGCAGGCTCTACTGCAACGGTAGCTCCGAGCATCTCTGATGCGAATGTCTCATCTGCTACTTCTGCTAATGGAATCTGTGTTCCGTTTACCGGACTTGTTAATGTCTCTTCTGTTGTAGCCGCTGTTGTGTCTGCTGCTGTGTCGTCTGTTGCTGCTGCGTCTGTTGTTTCCATATTTTCTACTGCTGCTGTCTCTGCGGCATCTGCGGTTGCTGCCTTTGGTTCTGCATCCTTATAGATCAGGAATGAGATCACGAATGCCACGCCGACTGCGATCACCATCTCGATCAGATACTGAAGCGGCTGATTCAGGCAGAGCAGGATACCGAAGATACCTGTTACACCAGTTCCCTTAGCTCCAAGGTGTACCAGTGATGCATATAAAGCTCCACATCCTCCACCGATACATCCGGCGATGAATGG
>JBNMJT010000054.1:0-14842 GCA_050873945.1 Dorea sp. | reverse complement strand
GACAGCGGATGATCCGGGGCCGACTGCGGCCTAATTAGGCTGCGTACGCTAATTCTGTATTGTCTGCGTTTATATTTAAGTGGAACTTTTAACGTAGTGTCCCGCTACGGATGGCTTCTCCAACTTCCAGACCCCCGTCGAAACCAGTACAAGCCCTGAATACGAATGCTTTTTCTGGTTCGCAGACTGTCTTTACGTAAAATTAATTATAATCTTAACTTATTTCATTTGTCAAGTCTCTTATACTATAAGTTGAAAAGAGATATTTATAAAGATTATTCTACTATAACACACAAAGAGATATGCAGGAATTCTTATCCAACATATCTCTTTTCACTATACAATCTTATATTATTGTAAACTTTTTTCTTACTCTACATCCTTCAATGCATCGTAATCTTCCTCACCGGTACGAACCTTCACAACCTTCTGTACATTGTAAACGAAAATCTTTCCATCTCCGACATGTCCAGTGTAAAGTGTTCTCTTCACAGTGTCGATGACCTTCTCTACCGGGATGCTTCCAACGATAACTTCAACCTTAACCTTTGGAAGTACCGTTACATCCATCTCAACTCCACGGTATTTCTCGCCGGCGCCTTTCTGAACTCCACATCCCATAACCTGTGTAACGGTCATTCCGGTTACGCCGAGATCATTAAGAGCTGTCTTCAGTTTCTCATATCTTGAAAGTTTTGCGATGATAACAACTTTATGTATGCCAGTTTCAGGATCTACCGGAGCAGTCACTTTCACAGATGCTGCTCTCTGTACTTCTGAAGCTTCATCGTAATCATTTTCGCCAAGCTCTGTATTTTCATTGACATTCATGCTTCCTTCTGTGATATCCATCAGGCTGAATCCTGCATAAGCAGATGCCAGACCATGTTCTTTCACATCCAGACCAACGATTTCTTCTTCTTCGGTTACACGAAGTCCGATTGTCTTATCGATAATCTTGAATACGATTGTCATAGTTACAATTGTCCATGCCATAACGGTTACAACGCCAAGTAACTGTAACCCAAGCTGGTGGAATCCGCCGCCATAGAACAGACCTTTTAATGTACACTCCGGTGCATTCTTTGTTGCAAAGAGACCAACTGCGATTGTTCCCCAGATACCATTCAGACAATGTACTGCAACCGCTCCCACCGGGTCATCTACGTGTGCAACATTATCACAGAACCATACACCGAATACAACTAACAGTCCGGCTACTACACCAATTACAATGGCTCCTGCTGCATCTACCACATCACAAGGAGCGGTAATTGCTACCAGACCTGCAAGGGAAGCATTCAGACACATGGATACGTCAGGCTTTCCATATCTGAGCCATGTAAAGATCATACATACAACGGTTGCGATTGCCGGTGCGATCGTTGTTGCCATAAAAATAGAGGCAAGCTGTGGACCTGTCGTAGCAGCAGCTCCATTAAATCCATACCATCCAAACCAGAGGATAAAACATCCAAGCGCACCGATTACAATGTTATGTCCAGGGAATGCATGTACCTTTGTAACTTTTCCCTCTTTATCTCTTGTAAATTTACCAATTCTGGCACCTTCCAGTGCAGCTCCGATAAATGCGGTTGTTCCACCTACCATATGAATTGCAGCAGAACCGGCAAAATCATGGAAGCCTAAGCTTGCAAGCCATCCGCCACCCCAGATCCAGTGAGCTTCGATCGGATATACAACAGCTGAGATAACTGCTGAATAGATACAATAAGATAAGAACTTTGTTCTTTCTGCCATTGCTCCGGACACGATTGTTGCTGTTGTCGCACAGAACACAAGGTTGAATACGAAGTTTGACCAGTCAAAGTTCGCATAATCAGTAAAGATTCCAAGTGTCGGAACTCCGATGAATCCGCCAAGTGCATCTTCACCAAGTAATATTCCAAATCCCAGCGGGATAAATACACAGGTTCCTATACAAAAGTCCATCAGGTTCTTCATAATAATATTACCGGCATTCTTCGCTCTGGTGAATCCTGCCTCTACCATTGCAAATCCAGCCTGCATGAAAAATACAAATGCGGCACCGATCAGGAACCAGATTCCAAATACCTGGGTGCCTACGGCATCCTTTATCGCTGATAATACTTCTTTCGTCATAATATATCCTCCTTCATCCTTCAGATCTGCCGGGAAACCACTATCTACAGAACCTGCCACTGGCAGCTTCTTCCGAATGCATGGCAATCCAGAATCCCCGGCCGGGCAAAATGTCTTTCTTTTCTTCCAGATATATGGCAGCAAAAAAGGTGTGCAGTTCTGTGGTCGACTCACAGAACATACACACCCTTGTGCTGTCATATATCTGAAGAAAATTGCTGCATTACTGCATACTGCTTATACAGCTTCATTCTGCCAAAAAGAAAAGGCACTTCGAACTATTTTCGAAGCGCCCTTGCTTTTATGTCCCGTAGTTTAACGCTCAGAACTTTCTTTGTCAAGGAATTTTCTGATATTTTTCTGACGTTATATACAATTTCGTTCAATTATCACAACAGTGATTTTATTTATCTTATATTTTTTCTACAATTTCACAGTCCGGTCAGATTCTACGCATTCATACCTTCCGCTGCCGGAAAACCTCTATTCCAGTCCAAGGATTTCTCCAAGTACTTCAATGATGATTTCATTGGTACAGGATTTTACAAATCCCATCATATGTAAAGAGATCTCATCCTGTTTCTGAGCTTCTGTCAGTTCCGGATTCCGGTTCGTCTCATTAATGAGCTGTACCAGATGTGGTGTCAGCTCCTCATAAGTCTCCATAGTAGTCTGTGTGACCAGATTTCTTAATTCTTCTTTCTTTGTCGGTACCATCTCTTATCTCTTATCTCCCGTCTGCTTTCCTGTCTGAATTCTATCCGAATTCTATCAGCCTCTGTGTTTGTTCTATCTTAATTTCATCTTGAAATCACGTTCCGCTTCACGTCTCTGATCTTTCTTTGCAATATCCTGACGTTTATCGTATAATTTCTTACCTTTTGCCAGACCGATCTCTACCTTTACAAGACTTCCTTTAAAGTAGACTTTCAAAGGCACGATCGCCATTCCTTTTTCCTTCGTCTTGCCGATCAGTTTGTTGATCTCCGATTTGTGAAGAAGCAGCTTTCTGACTCTGAGCGGATCTTTATTAAAGATATTTCCCTTTTCATACGGGCTGATATGCATGCCATAGATGAATACCTCCCCGTTCTCAATACGGATAAATGATTCTTTTATGCTGCATTTCCCCATACGGAGTGACTTCACCTCTGTTCCGTGCAGAGCGATTCCTGTCTCGATCTTATCCAGGATAAAATAATCATGATATGCCTTTTTATTATTTGCGACCATCTTGTCATTACTCTTCGCCATCTCCGGCACCTCCCTGATTCACAATCTTAAAATCAATCGTACGCATCAGACGGTCTGCATCCAGCACCTGTACTCTTAAAGACTCGCCCAGTTTGTACACTTTCCGTGTATGCATTCCCATCATCTCATAGCGTTCTTCATTATATTCATAATGGTCATCAGTCATATTCGTTACATGAACCAGACCTTCTATCGTATTTGGAAGTTCCACATACATGCCCCATTTTGTAATTCCGGAGATCACTCCCTCGAATTCTTCTCCGATATGAGCCTGCATGTATTCTACTTTCTTAAGCTTGATCGTCTCACGTTCTGCTTCATCAGCCCGACGCTCCATCTCACTGGAACGCTTCGCCACTTCCGGAAGGATGGACTGATAATGTTCAATCTTACTTTCATTCATTCTTCCGCGCAGATTATCCTTGATGATCCGGTGAATCTGAAGATCCGGATATCTTCGGATCGGAGAAGTAAAATGTGTATAATAATTAGCTGCCAGACCGAAATGGCCGTCATTTTCTGCCGTATATTTTGCCTGCTTCATGGAACGCAGTGCCAGACGGCTGATCATTGCTTCTTCCGGTGTATCTTCCACTTTTGATAGCAACTTTTGAATTTCTTTTGGTCTAATTTCATTTACTCCAATATGCATCGAATAACCAAAATTATTGATAAATGTTGCCAGCGTCCGGATCTTTTCTTCATCCGGTGCTTCGTGAGAACGATATACGAATGGAAGTTCCTGCCAGTAATAGTCTTCTGCCACTGTCTCATTCGCCAAAAGCATGAAGTCCTCGATGATCTTCGTTGCAACATTTCTGTCATATGGTTTAATGTCGATCGGCTTTCCATTCTCATCCAGGATCATCTTCGTCTCCGGGAAATCAAAATCAATCGAACCGCGCTTCTTTCTTCTGGCTCTTAAGATACCGGAAAGCTCCTGCATCCGCTCAAACATCGGAACCAGTTCTTTGTATTCTGCGATCTCCGCTTCATCATGATCCGTCAGGATCTTCTTCACGCTGGTATAAGACATCCTGCGGTCTACATGGATCACGGTCTCTGCAATCTCATGTGCGATCACATCTCCGGACGGATCCACTGTCATGATACAGCTCAGTGCCAGACGGTCCTCGCCTGCATTCAGTGAACACATTCCATTCGAAAGTGTATGCGGAAGCATCGGAATGACACGGTCTACCAGATAAACACTGGTTCCTCTTTCTAACGCCTCTCTGTCAAGTGCACTGTTCTCCTGCACATAATTCGTTACATCCGCAATATGCACACCCAGAATATAGTTCTCACCATCTTTTACAAGAGATACTGCATCATCCAGATCCTTTGCATCTTCCCCGTCGATCGTGACCATCTGCCAGTCACGCAGGTCCTTTCTTCCGTTCATATCTGCTTCACTGACCGGCTTTGCCACTCGCTCTGCCTGTCTTAACACTTTATCCGGAAATTCTACCGGGAGATCGTATCCTTTTACGATCGACATAATGTCCGTTCCCGGATCATTCAGATGTCCGATGATCTCCACGATCTTTCCTTCCGGCTTCTTGCCATTTTCTCCATAAGAAGTCAGTTCCACCACAACTTTGTGTCCATCCACTGCCCCTCTTGATTTTTCAATTGGTATAAATATGTCCTGATCCAGTCTCTGATTATCCGGAATTACGAATCCGAACTTCTTGCCCGGCTTCATACGGTACAGACCGACCACTTTCGAAAGTCCGCGCTCCAGGATCTTCACGATCTTTCCTTCACGGCTTCTTCCTTCCGGCTCTTTCGTAAGTACAATCTCGACATGATCCCCGTCGAATGCTCCACATGTATCATCTGCTCCGATAAATACATCTGACGAATCGCCTTCATCCAGTACTACGAACCCGAATCCTTTCAGACTTGCACAGAACACACCGGTCAGACGCTTTGCATGTCCTTTACAGTACTTTCCTCTCTTGGAAAGATATATTTTTCCTTCCTGTTCCAATGCTTCCAGAATCTGCCGCAATTCATCTCTGTCTTCTTTTGCCACACGAAGAAGCATGGCCAGTTCCTTGAATTTCATCGGTGTATATAGATCGTCACAGATCAGATCATAGACGACTTTTTTTCTCTTATCAAATTTCTTACTCATATTTCTATGCTCCCCTGCATATTCTTTGTTTCAAAAAGGGACACTCCCATACAGGAGTGTCCCTTTCATCTTCTAAAAATATGCTCTATCCTATGCAAATACTTTTAAATTCAACACTGCTGCCAGTACAATAAACAGAATCGCAAGGAATTTTGTAGACTTCACCAGTGCACCTTCCATAGAACGTCCCTTGTTCTGTCCCCAGTAAGTATCAGCGATACCACTAATGGCACCAAGCCCTGCTGACTTACCTTCCTGCATCAACACGATCACGGTTAATGCGATACAGTCTATTGCAAATATTATCATTAATACAATCTTTAAAATGTCCACTATTCACACCTCCTGCGGATAAACCACATATATTCTATCACAGGACGGCTGATAAGGCAAGTACATCCTCGCTAATCTTGTATCAATATTATATCCATTCCCGTCACTTCCTGCTGTCTGCATTGTCTCTGAACAGTAAGCTTTTTTGTATTTTACTCATCTATCTTCTGCACAAATGGATTCTGGTATTCTGCTACATCTCCAAGCCGTTCTTCAATTCTCAATAACTGATTATATTTTTCCACTCTCTCTGACCTGCACGGCGCTCCGGTCTTGATCTGTCCTGCATCGGCCGCCACTGCAATATCGGCAATGAACGTATCGGCCGTCTCTCCGGACCGATGTGAGATTACCGCCTTATATCCGGCATTCTGTGCCATCTTTACTGCTTCAAAGCTTTCCGTCAGTGTTCCAATCTGGTTCACCTTGATCAGGATCGCATTGGCCGCTTTTCTCCGGATTCCTTTCACAAGTCTTCGGGTATTTGTCACGAACAGGTCATCACCTACCAGCTGCACCCGTTCTCCAAGCCTGTCCGTCAACGTCTTCCAACCTTCCCAGTCATCTTCGTCCAACGGATCTTCAATGGATACGACCGGATATTTTTCTATGATATCTTCATAATAATCAATCATTTCTTCTGCAGACCGGACGATCTTGTATCCCTTTTTCTTCGCCTCACCGTCGAATACATATTTCTTAAAATTCTTATCATATAGTTCCGATGCCGCTACATCCAGTGCGATCGCAATCTCTTTTCCCGGCTTATATCCGGCCTTCTCTACCGCCTTTACCATCAGACGCAGCACTTCGTCTGCATTGTGAAGATCCGGCGCGAATCCCCCTTCGTCTCCCACGGCAGTACTGTATTCCAGCGTTTTCAAAAGCCGTTTCAGTTCATGATATGCTTCCGCACACATCTGAAGTCCGCTCTTAAAATCCTTCGCTCCTACAGGCATGATCATAAATTCCTGAATATCAATCGTATTGTCTGCATGTCTTCCGCCATTCATGATGTTCATCATCGGAACCGGAAGCTTCTTCACATTCGTACCGCCAAGATAAGAATACAATGGCAGTCCCAGTGCCCCGGCTGCCGCTCTTGCCGCTGCCAGAGATACCCCCAGCATAGCATTGGCTCCGAGATTGGATTTGTTCTTCGTTCCGTCAAGACGGATCATCGCCTGATCGATCGCCACCTGATCCAGCACATTCATGCCGATCACTTCCGGTGCGATTCTTGCATTGACATGGTCCGCCGCCTGCTGCACGCCAAGACCTCCGTACCGTTCTTCTTTATCCCGCAATTCAACCGCTTCATATTTTCCGGTCGATGCACCAGACGGAACACTCGCTCTTCCGCAGAACTCATCTCCTGCAAGCACTTCCACTTCTATCGTCGGATTTCCTCTCGAATCAAGTATTTCTCTTGCGTATACATCCGTAATGGGTAAATACTTATACATTATTTCTATCCTCCTCTTTATAGAAGATAGTATGTTCCGATCTATAATAAAACATTCAACTTTTCATCTGAATCAGGCTCTTTTATTATAAAATCCGAGGCTCTTTCCGTCGATATTTTTACAGGTACACGGTGCTTAGTATAATTCTTTATAAATCTCTGCCATCTGCTGCCAGGTCAGTTTTACATAACTCTGGTTCAGAAGTCTCTGCTGTGTCTCTTCGACTGTCTTTGCAAAGCTCTCAATCTCTTCTTCCTTCATTCCATATTCATGCAGTGGTTTTCTTGCAATAATCTGGTCCAGAAGCTTCTCAATCTCGGTATATACTGCATCTGCATCGCATTTTAAAATATTGCTTAAGAAATCATTTAATTTCTTTATTCTTCCATTTGGATCTAATTTCTGGTATTTTGCGAATACAGCTGTCAGGAACTGATAGTTCGCTTCCCCATGTGTAACATGGTAGACACCGCTCAAAGGATAAGACATGGCATGTACAGCTCCCGTTCCCGCATTACCGAATGCGATTCCCGCAAGGTTACTTGCTGTCAGGAAATCATCCAGCAGATTCAATCTATATTCTTCTCCATGTTCTGCAATTTTCTGGAATCCTTCAATGATCATCTCCATTGCTTTCATACTGAACATCTGCGTATATAAAGTCGCTTTCGGAGACACATAAGATTCGATCGCATGGATAAATGCGTCGATCGCACTCGTTGCAAAGAATGAATACGGAAGTCCTGTCAGCAGTTCCGGAATGAGGACTGCACGGTCTGCGTAAATTTCATCAACCGCAAGTCCCATCTTTGTATGCAGCTTCGTAAACTCTGCGATCGATACATTCGAAACCTCAGAACCGGCTCCGCAGGTAGTCGGAACTGCGATCAGCTTTTTCGCTCTCTCAAGCGGAACCTTTCTTCCAAAGATTTCTTCTGCCGTATAATCTCCTGCAAGCACCAGGATCTTCGCCATATCGATAACGGCTCCTCCTCCGATTGCAATAATTCTGTCACAATCCGTCTTTCGGAAATCTGCAAGCAGCGCATCGATCATCACATCCGTCGGCTCACCTTTTCCATATTTGCTTTTATATTCTACGTGTGCCTCTAATCCAAGCGGTGCAAAATATGTCTCATATGTACTTTTGCTCGCAAGGATAAAGTCATTCTTTCCTATTTTATATTCCTCTGCAAAATCTTTTGCATGCTCAAATTTCTGCACTTCTGCTTTCTGCCAAAAAAGTTTCATTTTTTCTTGTCCTCCCCGTCATTTTTCTGAATATTTTGTCTCTTAATAATATACCACCAATCCGTTGACTTTTCCAGACACGAGCGTTACAATCATTGAGGATATGAAAGATTTCTTTCATAATTTCTTCCATACCCAAATAATTACAAAAGGAAAACTGGGGAATTTTTCAAATGAAAGAACATTTAAAAAACTTTGCACTACTCACTGGCAGTACACTGATCATGGCAGTGGGTATCTACTTTTTCAAGTTCGCCAACAACTTCACGTTTGGCGGTATCACCGGTTTTGCGGTACTCGTTGCGAAATTCACGCCTCTTTCGGCCAGTGATTTTTCCTTCATTGCGAATATGCTCCTTCTGATCATAGGACTTTTCGTTCTCGGGAAAAAATTCGCTGCACAGACAGCATACAGCAGTATCTTACTTTCTGTGACACTGTCCGGACTGGAACGTATCTATCCGATGAGTCATCCGCTCACCAACGAACCTTTACTGGAACTGATCTTTGCGATCGTACTTCCTGCCATCGGTTCGGCAATCCTGTTCAATATCGGCGCATCCAGCGGGGGTACGGATGTCATTGCCATGATATTGAAGAAATACACCAGTGTTGACATCGGAAAAGGATTACTTGCTTCCGATATCTTATTCACTATTGCCGGTTTCTTCGTATTCGATATTAAGACCGGTCTTTATTCACTGCTGGGTCTTACGATGCGTTCGACACTGATCGACAGCCTGATTGAAAGTCTGAACCGCTCAAAGTATTTCCATGTGGTATGCAGCGAGCCGGAACCGATCTGTGAATTTATCAAAAACGATCTGCACCGCGGTGCGACCATTGTACTTGCACAGGGTGCTTTCACCGGAGATGACAAATACATCATCCTGACCGTACTTAGTCCAAATGAAGCGATCAAGCTTCGTAATTTCATAAAAGCTCATACAACTGGTGCTTTCTTACTGATATCCAACACCAGTGAGATTATAGGAAAAGGGTTCCACTCAGTGTAGTGAAACCCTTTACTTTTTCTTCTTTTCCGGATTCTCAATATCCAGCAGATCCATGATCGAATGTGACATCATATAGCGGTAGAATTCCATTGCATCCCCGGCCGAAATACTTTTACTCTCCTTTATCAGCCAGTATTTCAATCCGTTCACCAGTGAGATTGCATGAAATTCCAGAAACACCTTCTCATCGACGTGCGGCATATTCCGCAGATGCTTTAACGGATGATGCTTCACCAGAATCTCTTCCATATGAAGAACCTGTTCATACAACATTTCCTCAAAGGAATTCTGACCGGTTACTTCAAATACCTTTTCATAATAATTCTTGTCTTCTCCAAACTTCCAGAACAGAAGCTGCAACGACTCCATTCCACGTTCCTGCCCCATAAGTCCTGAGACTTCTTTGAATACATCTTCCCACAGAAGCCATTCCATCACTTCATATTTGTCCTGAAAATAGTTATAAAACGTCGGTCGGATCACCCCTGCTGCATCCGTGATCATCTTGATCGTCAGCTTTTCAAATCCTTTTTTCGCTACCAGTTCTTTAAACTTTTCTCCCAGCAGTGCTTTCGTTAATTCACTTTTGCGCTCCATCTCATCACCTTAATTTCCCAGATAACTTGTAGTAAATCATTATAGTCCTGTTATCTTCCAAAATCTACCGTTAATTTGCTCCATTTTTTACATGTAATAATGGAGTATTACGTCAAAACTGGCAAGAAGAAGAAGTGCTCCCCCGATCCAATATGCCCGTCTGTTTTCCTTCAGTCCCAGTCTGTATCCTGCGAATATACCAAGCACAGCTTCCAGAACTGTTACCGGAAATAATACCAGTGACTGTTCGATCATGGCTGTATCCAGAAATCCAAGGCCCATTCCGACAAAGAATGCATCCACGCTCGTTACCATGGCAAGAATCGTTGTTTTCTTCCATTCTATCTCATCTTTCCTGCGTTCCAGTACCTTCTTTTTCTTGATTCCCTTGATGATCATATAGATTCCGATGGCTGCAAAGATCAGTACCGTCAGTCCTTCCCATCTGTCAGCAGCCGTCTCCGTTCTTGTAATAGACAGCAGCGGAAGTAACGTGATCAGATTGCCAAGTACCAGTGTACCAAGCTGGATCCCGCCAAACAAGATACTCAGCAGAATCAGATTCTTCCATCTGATCTTCGAAAATCCGGCGCCCATATAAGCCGCCGCTACAAATACGTCGATCGATAATCCGATGGATACGATCAAAAGTTCTATCGTTGACATGTTATCGCCTTCTTTCTTTTCTCTTATTTTATCTTATTCAGAATCCTTTTTGAAGAAATAAATGTTATGTAAATGCTGAAATCATACTACATTTTCCTTTATATGTATAAAAACCGGATATACTCGTTATATCAATATAATATAAACGCCTTCCACGAACATCTTCTTCCTGACGCATAGCAAAAAAACGGGAAAGCCACGCTTTAACGTAACCTTCCCGTTTTCTGCGACATATATAGTATCAACTTTAGGATGTGTCTCTTATATGATATCCCGATTAGTGATGGAATAAACGGATTCCTGTAAATGACATTACCATATCGTATTTATTGCATGTAGCGATTACATTGTCATCACGTACAGATCCGCCCGGCTGTGCGATGTATTTTACACCACTCTTATGTGCACGCTCGATGTTATCCCCAAATGGGAAGAATGCATCTGAACCAAGTGCGACATCTGTCAGCTTATCCAGCCATTCTCTCTTGGCCTCTCTTGTGAATACTTCCGGTTTCTCTTTGAAGATAGCCGGCCATGCATCATCTGCCAGAACATCCATATAGTCCTCACCGATGTAGAGATCGATTGCATTGTCTCTGTCTGCACGTCTGATTCCATCCACAAACGGAAGATTCATAACCTGTGGAGACTGTCTAAGCCACCAGTTATCTGCTTTGCCGCCTGCAAGACGTGTACAGTGGATTCTGGACTGCTGTCCTGCACCGATACCGATTGCCTGTCCGTCTTTTACAAAGCATACAGAGTTGGACTGTGTATATTTTAATGTGATCATAGAGATTGCAAGATCAATCTTAGCCTGCTCTGTCAGTTCTTTGTTCTCTGTTACGATATTGGAGAAGAACTCATCATCGATCTTTAATTCATTTCTTCCCTGTTCAAATGTAACACCGAATACCTGCTTGTGTTCGATCGGAGCCGGTACATAATCCGGATCGATCTGGATCACATTATAGTTTCCTTTTTTCTTAACCTTTAATATCTCAAGTGCTTCCGGCTCGTATCCAGGAGCAATGACACCATCGGATACTTCGCGTTTGATCAGTTTGGCAGTATCCACGTCACAGACATCTGACAGAGAAATGAAGTCTCCAAATGAAGACATACGGTCTGCACCTCTTGCTCTTGCATATGCAGATGCAAGCGGCGATAATTCTCCGAGGTCATCTACCCAGTAGATCTTTGCAAGTGTATCACTCAGTGGAAGTCCGACCGCGGCACCTGCAGGAGATACATGCTTGAATGATGTAGCTGCCGGAAGTCCGGTTGCTTTCTTCAGTTCACTTACAAGCTGCCATCCGTTAAATGCGTCCAGGAAGTTGATATATCCAGGTCTTCCGTTCAGAACTTTAATTGGCAGTTCACTTCCGTCTTCCATATAGATTCTGGAAGGTTTCTGGTTCGGATTACATCCATATTTCAGTTCTAATTCGTTCATATCTATTCTCCTTATCGATTCCTCTTACTGGTTCTTATTGATGATCTTTGTCTCATATGTACCTGTCGCGATATCAATATAGCGTACGAATAACGATACTTTGTTGTCCGCATTCAGGCTGTTCCATAAGCTGTCAGCAAATGCATCCATATCATCCGGAATTGCGATCAGTTTTGGTTCTCCCTCAAAGCTTGGAAGTGGATTGCCGTCACATTTGTATGTGTGAATAAAATGTCCCTCGCCCGCTGCAGGATTCTCATATGCAAATGTGTAGCGGTTGCAGCTTTCCGGATTGCCGTTATTGCTCTTTAAGATTGACATTGCGTAGTTAAATGTTCCATTTTCAATATGCATAACACCTGAGATTCTAGGTGTATAGTTCGGTCCGTCTGGTTCGAATTCACGGCTTCTGAGTGACTGTTCAAATGTAAGCTGCTTGTCCATGCCCTCATAGATCGTATCTGTCTGATCTCCGTTGGTTACGATCGTCTTGTTGCCAAGTACTCGTACCGGCGCATAGATGATCAGGCTTGGGTCAGTCAGTTTGGATGGATCAAATGCCTGTGTGCGGATACCTTCCCCTTCTTCTACAAACACACGGTTACGGCTGTTCTCACTTCTTCCCATAATGAAGTAAGCAGTTACAGCTTTTGTCCCATCTGCACTCTTTCCTATAATAATGCCACGTCCCGGGTAAGAATTGCCCTGCAGTTCCTTCTCGATTGATAACATTTCCATGAATACATCTCCTTTTCGTTTGTGGTTTTGAACGTTTCTATCCCTATTATATATAAAACCTTCTTATTTTTCCACCCCTTTTTATAAGTATAATTAAAAAAGTTCGTTTTTTTATAAGTACAATTTAAGTTATAGAGTATCTTTTCATGATATCTGATAATTCCCTGATAATGAGATTCTCTCATCTTTTCTTATCAATGTAAAAAATAAACTCTGATTATTTCAAATATTTTTACTTTCCGTTTTACCTTTGTCAAAAATGCGACAATATACGATTAATGTCGCATTTGCTTGAATCTGGAAATCAAAAGTTTTAAGATAAGGTAACTGCAAAAAGAGTATAATGCAGTAATGAGGAGGTAACACTATGAATGTTGTAGACACGGTAAAAAACGCCGCCTTTGCATCCGCTATTCAGGCAGCACTTAAGTACATGGATAAAGATCCAGAAACAAATATTCCAAAGGTCATGAGCATTGTCGATAAGGCTGCTCCGGAAGGCTGGTATGAAGGTCAGCGTAATGCGATCCGCCAGGGTATTGCCGAAAAAGGCAACTGGTATCAGCTTGCTACAAAAGTATGGGAACTGGATCCTGGTGTGCGGAAAACTTTCTTTACAAACTTTATCGTTAACGCTTCTTTGAAGGGTTCTGCTCTTCAAAAAGAGACCGAGGAAAAAGAAAACTGTAATGTTCCTTGGGCGATTTTATTAGATCCTACTTCCGCCTGTAACCTGCATTGTACCGGATGCTGGGCTGCAGAATACGGACATAAATTAAATCTTGATCTGGACACGATCGATGATATCGTAACTCAGGGAAAGAAACTCGGTACATATATGTATATCTACACCGGTGGAGAACCTATGGTCCGCAAGAAAGATATCATCACGATCTGCGAACGTCATCCGGACTGTGAGTTCTTATCTTTCACAAACGGAACTTTGATCGACGAAGAGTTCTGTCAGGAAATGTTAAGAGTCAAGAACTTCGTTCCTGCAATCAGTCTGGAAGGTTTCGAGACTGCCAATGACGGACGCCGTGGTCCTGGTGTATTCGACAAAGTAAAACATGCCATGCAGTTATTAAAAGAACACAATCTTCCATTTGGTATCTCTACCTGCTACACAAGTGCGAACTACAAAGATATCACAAGCGAAGAATTCTACGACATGATCATCGAAGCCGGTGCTTTATTCATCTGGTTCTTCCATTATATGCCGGTTGGAAATGATGCCGCTCCGGAACTCATGCCGAATCCGGAACAGAGAAAAGCGGTATACGAACGCATCCGTGCTTTCAGAAGTTCCAAACCAATCTTCAGTCTGGATTTCCAGAATGATGCGGAATACATCGGTGGATGTATCGCAGGCGGACGTTATTACCTGCATATCAACGCAGCCGGAGATGTGGATCCTTGTGTATTCATCCATTATTCGAATGCAAATATCCACGAAGTCAGCCTTCTGGATGCTTTAAAGAGCCCAATCTTCCAGGCATACAGAAAAGGCCAGCCATTCAACGACAATATGCTGCGACCATGTCCAATGCTTGAGAATCCGGAATGTCTGCCTAAGATGGTCAAAGAGACCGGCGCACATTCTACGGATCCACAGTCACCTGAGGATGTGCAGCATCTTTGTGATAAGTGTAAGCCTTATGCTGAGGCATGGACGAAGATGGCTGATAAGCTTTGGGAGGAGAGGCTGGAAGCTAAGAAGTAATTTGCTATTAAATCGATTAACGGAGGTGGCCTCTCGGTCCTTGAAGAACACAGTATAGGACAGTGAATGTGATAG
>JBNMJT010000053.1:0-14946 GCA_050873945.1 Dorea sp. | reverse complement strand
GTTGTGAACGTAATTCCTTTGCTTTTAGGGGATTCTGGCTCTCTTAGTTTTTCTTAGAACATGGAACCTGAACAAGAAGCACTTTATACTGTTTTCTTCAAGGACCGCGAAGCCACTAAAGTTAATGTATTAAATACCAATTCAATTTAAAAGAGAAATTCACTCATCACGTAATTGCTCACATCTATTCCTTTTTCCGTCAGACGGATGTAATCTCCTGTGTCTTCCAGGAGTTGTTTCTGGTACATATTGATCAGTACTTTTCCGTAGGCGTTTTCGACGCTTCTTCCGAATGTCCGGCGGAAGTCTGCTTTGGATATGCCCTCGATTTTTCTGAGCCCCAGAAACATATACTCTTCCATCTGGTTCTGTGGCGTAAGGACTTCGATCTCGCCGCCCTCTACGAAGCGCTGATTGTTGATCAGGGATGCTGCCCCGGTTCCGATCCCCAGATATTCGGTACGATTCCAGTAGCCGAGATTGTGCCGGCATTCATACCCTTCTTTGGCATAATTAGATATCTCGTATCTGTGATAGCCATAATTCTGCAGGATATTTTTTGTAAACTGATACATCAGTCTTTCTGTATCTTCATCCGGCAGTTCCCTTCTTCTTCTGGCCTCAGCACGTTCTCCTTCTCCGTATTTTTCATAGAATGGTGTGCCTTCTTCAATGATCAGACTATATGCCGAGATATGTTCCGGCGCAAGTTCTGCTACCGTTTTGATCGTGTCTTCCCATCCTCCCAGTGTCTGGAATGGGATCCCGGACATCAGATCTACATTGATATTCTGAAATCCCACTTCTCTTGCAAGCGCATATGTATCCAGAAAATCCTGATATGTATGGATTCTCCCCAGCATCTTCAGCTCCTGGTCATCCGTTGACTGTAATCCGATACTCAGACGGTTGATTCCGATATTACGGTATGCCATCAGTTTCAGCTTATCTACCGTTCCCGGATTAACTTCTACTGTAATCTCTGCATCTGAATCGATAGGAAATGTAGCACGGATCGCATCGAAGATACTCCTCATCTGCTGCGTCTCCAGAATGGACGGCGTTCCGCCTCCGATAAAGATACTGCTCACATGATACATACCGGCAAGATCATAATACGAACGGATCTTCTGACACAATCCCAGGACATATTCCTGTCTCGCCTCAGGTGTTGCCGGCGCAGACAGGAAGTCACAGTATCTGCATTTTTTCACACAAAATGGAATGTGAATATATAACTCTAATGGTCTCATTATTTATCGTCCAGCTTCAGTACACTCATAAATGCTTTCTGAGGAATCTCTACGCTGCCCACCTGACGCATACGTTTCTTTCCTTCCTTCTGTTTTTCCAGAAGCTTTCTCTTACGGCTGATATCTCCTCCGTAACATTTTGCCAGCACGTCTTTACGCATCGCACGGACTGTCTCACGCGCAATGATCTTGCTTCCGATCGCTGCCTGGATCGGGATCTCGAATAACTGTCTCGGGATCTCTTCTTTTAACTTCTCGCACATCTTTCTTCCGCGTTCGTATGCAGTGTCTGCATGAATGATAAATGACAATGCATCGACTTCTTCTTTGTTGATCAGGATATCCAGTTTTACAAGTTCTGACTTCACATAACCTGCCATCTCATAATCAAACGATGCATAACCTCTGGATCTTGATTTTAATGCATCGAAGAAATCATAGATGATCTCGTTAAGCGGAAGCTGGTAATGTAATACCGCACGGGTTTCTTCAATGTATTCCATTCCCTCGTATACACCACGGCGTTCCTGACACAGATCCATGATCGCACCGATAAACTCCGATGTCACCATGATCTCTGCTTTTACCATTGGCTCTTCCATATATTCGATTTCCGAAGGATCTGGAAGGTTCGACGGATTCGTAAGCTCTATCACATCTCCATTTGTCTTGTGTACTTTATAGATAACACCCGGAGCTGTCGTTACCAGATCCAGATTATATTCTCTTTCCAGACGTTCCTGAATGATCTCCAGATGCAGAAGTCCAAGGAATCCACAGCGGAATCCGAATCCCAGTGCAATTGAAGTCTCAGGTTCGAACTGCAGTGATGCATCATTTAACTGTAATTTCTCCAGTGCATCTCTGAGGTCCGGATATTTTGCACCATCTGCCGGATATAATCCACAATATACCATCGGATTGACTTTCTTATAACCCGGAAGCGGCTCGGCACATGGCTTGGCTGCATTCGTCACCGTGTCACCCACACGGGTATCCTTGACATTCTTAAGGCTGGCTGTGATGTAACCAACCATGCCGGCACTCAGTTCCTCACATGGAATAAACTGTCCGGCCCCGAAATAACCGACTTCTACAACTTCCGCTTTCGCTCCCGTCGCCATCATAAGGATCGGTGTTCCTTTTTTTACGGTTCCTTCTTTGATTCTGCAGAATACGATAACTCCTTTATATGCATCATACAGAGAATCAAAGATCAAAGCCCGAAGCGGTGCTTTCGGATCTCCCGTCGGTGCAGGTACTTTGGCTACGATCTCTTCCAGTACCTGACCTACATTTAGTCCGGTCTTTGCCGAAATCCGCGGCGCATCCTCTGCTTCGATTCCGATCACATCTTCAATCTCTTCGATCACACGCTGCGGATCTGCACTTGGAAGGTCGATCTTATTCAGTACCGGTACCACATCCAGATCATGATCCAGCGCAAGGTATACATTGGCAAGCGTCTGCGCTTCTACTCCCTGTGCGGCATCTACTACCAGAATTGCCCCGTCACACGCTGCAAGGCTCCGGGATACTTCGTAATTGAAATCCACATGCCCCGGTGTATCGATCAGGTTAAAGATATACTCTTCCCCATCTTTTGCTTTATATACGGTTCTGACCGTCTGGGCTTTGATCGTAATTCCACGTTCTCTTTCCAGTTCCATATTGTCCAGCACCTGTGACTGCATCTCACGGCTGGTAAGAAGACCTGTCATCTCGATGATACGGTCCGCCAGCGTTGATTTACCATGGTCAATATGTGCTATAATACAAAAATTTCGAATTTTACTCTGATCTATTCCTGACACTAATATCTTCTCCTTATTACACGTTTATCTTATCAATTCTATCATGCGGCACTGTATTTTACAATGAAAAGTTCCACGCTCATCACATCGTTCAGACGCCCGGTTTTTACCATTTCTTCCGTATCCACCGCATCTTCCAGAATGTTTCTCAGTTCTTTTTTTTCAAATGTCCGGCACTGCTGCATATATTTTCCGGCAACAAACGGATGAAGTCCGACCGTCTTTGCAATCGATGCTTTGTCATAACGTTTCCCCGCCAGATCTTTGACTTCCAGAAGTAACTTAAACTGTCTCGTCAACAGATATAAGATACGCATCGGCGGCTCCTTTAAAGCCAGCAGGTCATAATAATAATCCAGCGCTTTTTTCTGGTTCTTGACTGCCACCGCTTCTACCATCTCAAATATCTTATTCGTGATCTGTGTCGTGCAGATTGCTTCGATATCCGGGATTTCAATCTCTTCCTTCCCCATACAGTAACAGAACAGCTTTTCCAGCTCTTTTTCCAGATTCTCCATATCCGTGCCCGTTGTAGACAGCAGGTATCTGGCCGTCTGCTCTTTGATCTTATATCCTTCTTTTTTTACATTACCGGCAACCCAGTACAAAAGCGTCTTCTCATCCTGCCTTGTCATCTCCACTACACGACCCTTGCTCTTGACCGCCTTATACATCTTTCCACGCTTATCCGCTTCATTTTCCACAAACAGAAAGCAGGCGGTCTCCGGCATCGTCTTGATATAATCTGCCAGCTCCGGTGATGCATTTTTGAAAAAGCCGGAATTTTCCACTACGATCAGACGCCGATCGGCAAAAAACGGCATCGTCTCCGCAAGATCGATAAGTTCTCCCGGATTGATTCCTTTTCCTTCATAATACGCATAATTCACCGTATCCCCGTCCGGGAATATCGCTTTCGTGATCCGGTCTCTGTATTGTTTTTTCAGATAAGCCTCTTCTCCGTACAGGAGATATACCGGCTTAAAATTTCCTGTTTTTATATCTTCATTTAATGATTTCATCGGTTCTCTCCCATCTTTTTTCACCTCTTAAAAGTATACTGAATTCCGACTTTAAGTTCAACTGTTTCCACCGTGAATCCGCATAGTTTTTTTCCTGACTGTTACTGCGATCGCCCCGTTCTGCTGCGTAGAATATATCTCTGCTCCTGATTCTTTCAGCCTTTTCAGTGTCAGATCATGTGGATGGCCGTATCGGTTCTTCCGCCCCGCCGATATCCACGCATACTGTGGCTGCACCGCCTGAAGGAAGTTTTCCGTTGTCGAATTCTTCGAACCGTGATGTGCTGTTTTTAACACTTCCCATGTAACATTCTTCTCTTCCTGTATCTCGTTAAGGACCTCAGTCAGCCGCTCTTCCCCTTCTTTTTCCACATCTCCGGTAAACAGCATGTCAAATCCATCGTATTCCAGGTGAAGGATCATAGATGCCGCATTTCCTGCACCCTCCACACTCTCTTCATTGTTTTTTCCAACCGGTCCCAGACATGTAAACTTCATTTTTCCTTCTTTTAATTCCATACCATATTCCATTATCTTCACCTTCGTACCATATGCTTCAGCCATTGTTACAAGCTTAAGGATCTGCTCATCCCAGTACTGCTTTTCCGGTACCACCAGATTCCGGATACGTACTCCCACATCCTGCCGCATCAGCATCTCTTCTATACCGCTCATATGATCCAGATCCCCGTGCGACAAGAATACATAATCAAGTTCTGCGATTCCCCGTGATCTTAAGAAAGGTTCGATCCGGTATTTTCCAGCCTCATTTACATCACTGCTTCCGCCGTCGATCAGATAATTCCGATGCTCTGGTCCCTGCACACAGATGCAGTCCCCCTGTCCCACATCCAGCATTGTTACCTCCACTCCACTTCTCATGAGTGGTCCGGATATCAATACCGCCAGTGCTCCCACATACATGCAAAAAGCGATCACATATTTTTTCTTTCTCCTTCCTGCATTATCCCAATATTTCCACAATACAATTATAAGAAATAATATCAGATAATACACGGCACATCTCCATTTGTCCGGCTTTCCTGCTACCCATCTCGCCGCCGGAAGTCTCAGAATGAATACGCAGCACCAGTCATAGAGTTTCAGTATCCATCTGCAGATCACCAGTATCCACGTTCCCGGAAGTATCCCGGTCATTCCCATCAGGGATCCGGCCATTCCACAGGACAGTAGTACTGACATCAGCGGTATCACCAGTAAATTCAACACAATACTATATAACGGCAGTTCAAAAAAATAATACAGTATTACCGGCCACAACACACAATTCATGCTGATTCCGGGCCACAGTGCACGCACCGGCAAAGACTGCATTGTTTCTTCTTTTGCAAGCGGTACAACCAGGCAGATAGATGCCAATGCCCCGAATGAAAGCCAGAATCCTCCATCATACAGATATAACGGATTACTGATAAGTACAGTCACAGCTGCCACGCCAAGTGCTGTCGGCATATCATATCGTCTTCCCGTAATGTCTGCACCGATCCGGAATAAGAACATTACCCATGCACGGATCACGGAAACCGTCATCCCTATCATCGAAACATATGAAAACAACAAAATAGCTCCCGCTGCTCCTCCGGCTTTATAAGAACCGGTTATCCTCCTTAAAAGCCGGTAGACCCCCAGCCCGGCAAATGACAAATGCAGTCCCGATATAGCCAGTATATGCCCGATTCCATTCACCCTGTAAAGTTCTTTCATCTCCTGATCCATGCCGTTTTTTTCTCCCAGGAGAATCGCTGCCATGGAACTGCCATCCCGTTCCCCCATTTTCTGTACCAGAAGCGCTTTCCATTTATCACGGAACACTTCCAGGTTCTCCCTGAACCGGTCTGTCCGGTCATCTACAATCTGTATCTCCCCTGCCCGGATTTTCCCGTGAATCCCCTGTTTCTGATAATAGAACTTCTGATCAAAATTACCGGGATTTCTTGCAGTATCATAAAACGCTGCTTTACCTTCGGCTTTTATTCTGTTTCCTATATGTATTTTTTCCCTGGAATTCGTATAAATGATTATCTTTGATTCTTGAAATTTTTGTTTATTTGAAATGGAATAAATAGAATTCTGTTTTAGATAGATCATCTGACCGTTTTCTTTTTGCTCCCGCCTGTATACCATACCACAGACGATAACACTGTCATCTTCTGCAGTATGGATCTCAAACGGTGACGGACGGAGGTCTTTTACAAACCGTTCCCCGCCCCATATCGTACAGGAAGCTATCACGCAAAAAACGATCAGACAGACACTAAGAAGTGTTCTGTTCCTCACGCACTACTCCCCTTCCACAACGTTCGGGTTTCTGGAAAGTGGTTTTTCCAGATTGATCTTTCCCATATAGTTTACATTTGTTTTTCCATCTATCAGTATCTGTACCCTGCTGATCGAACTTCCTTCTATGATTGAATTCACGATTGCATAGACCGGAACTTCCGGATTCATCACATTTGTTGTATCCAGGAACCCCTCATCCAGATTCACATAACAGATATGATCCTTCACGGATACACTAAGTACCTTCGTCTCTGCCGGGATCACCGCCGTCTCATCATCTGAAGACGGTCCCTTGATCAGATGCTCTACCAGCACTTTTTCTCTTGACACACTGCTGTTATATCTGATATTAACCTTTTCTTTAACCAGACGGTCACCCTGCTTATTTCCGTAATATAAGATAAATGTCTCTTTCTGATAAGCGTGCAGGCTTGACCCTGTATTCCGTACAAAATCTGACGGCTGCATATAGCCGATTTCCTGCCCGTTCTGATCTTCCAGCGTTTCCCCGCCGATCGTAAATAATACTGAATCCACTCCTGACACCTGACCTACCGACTGGACCACAGCTGCACGCAGTACAATTTCTTCCGCTGCACTCAGCTTCTGATAATCCCTGTTAAAATCCAGTATCAGTGCTCCGTCTTTCATGGACCATTCTTTCACTTTAACACCTTTTATAAACGGACTGCGGTAATCAATATCGTCCGTATTCTTCTGTATGGTACTCAGTATTTCATCTATCTGTTCTTTCTGTGTCTTTCCTTTGATCCGGACACCCTTTTCTACCAGTGAAACACCTTCGGAATCCGTATAGTAGATACGGGTTCCCGTTATTTTCCCTTCTTTTTTGCATCCTGATACTGTCATGATACAGATTGCTGTAAGCATCAGGATCTGGTAAATCTTTTTCTTTATCATCATATTCTCCTTCTGCCTAAGATACATAGTTTAACGGGATTCTGATTGTAAACGTAGTTCCTTCAGACGGCTGGCTGAACACCTTAATTGCCCCGCGGTGCATTACAACCGCACTTCTCGCAATCGCAAGCCCAAGTCCCGTACCGCCGATCTCGCGGGAATGAGATTTATCCACCCGGTAAAATCTTTCAAAAATATGTTCCTGTGCTTCTGCCGGAATACCAATTCCCGAATCTGCCACTTCTATGTAGCAGTTCTTGTGATCTGCATTCAGCGACACGTGTACCCATCCATTTTCTTTATTGTATTTAATCGCATTTTCTACCAGATTGGAAATTGCAAGTGAGATTTTCGTCTCATCTACTTCAGCAGTTACCGGGCGGAAACTTTCATATACCAGCTCAATATTTCCTGCTGCCGCAATCGGACGGAGCCGTTTCAGTATCTTTTCCACCAGTTCATTCATATTTTCCGATTTGATATTCATAGTATTCGCAGTCTTGTCCATCTTCACAAGAGAAAGCAGGTCATTAATGATCTTATTCTCCCTCTCTATTTCCTCTGACATATCTCCCATGAATTCTTTATAAAGTTCTACCGGTGCGTCTTCCTGCAAAAGCAGGGAATCTGCCAGAACCTTCATTGATGTCAGCGGTGTCTTAAGCTCATGCGACACATTCGACACAAACTCATTTCGCGAATCATCCAGTGTCTTCATACGACCGGACATCTTATTAAATGCTTCTGATAATTCCATCGTCTCGGTATACGTATTCTCATGAAGGTAATCATCATCGTATCCTTCTGTCACTGCTGAAATAGATTCTGTAATACGCTTAAAAGGTTTTAGCATTGCAATTCCTGACAGAACTGCAATCATCAGAATGACCAGCACGGACGCCAGTGCTACTACATCCGCCTTATTTCTTAATATCTCCAGACTGTCCAGAACGGAATCCGTCGGTGCACTGACAAGCAGGACCCCTACAACCGTATCATCTTTTCCAAGGATCGGTGCAGTTACTTCGATATACCGATTCTTTTTATTGTATTCGCTGGTTCCCTTTTCTTTGAAACACCGGATCACATTTCCTGACACGATCGTCTTTCCTTTGTCCATATCATAGGTATCTTCCTGTATCTTGAAATTTCCATCGATCACCATCACACGGCCGCTGTAGATATTAGATAGCTGTACCAGTTCTGTCCGTATCACCTCTGAGGTATCTCCGGTGAGATATCCGGAACTGCTTAACTGGTTACTTAGAATGGTACATTGATTCTGTATCTCTGCAGTGCGTACCTCCACTGCCCGCTTCTCATAACTGGTCAGGAACACGCCTCTCATGAGCAGTACCGGAATAATTCCTGCCAGTGCCACCAGCAGGATGATCCGGAATTTCATGCTCCTGAATATATTTTTTTTGAAATATTTTCTAACCCCTGAAATAATAACCCACTCCCCATTTCGTATATACATATTTTGGATCGCTTGGATTCGTTTCAATCTTTTCACGCAGACGCCGGATATGTACATCCACAGTTCTTGCATCTCCTGGATACTCATATCCCCATACGATATTCAAAAGGTTCTCTCTGCTGTAGACCTTGCCCGGATTCATGGCAAGCAGCTCCAGAAGATCGAATTCTTTTGCCGTCAGATTAATCTCCTTCTCGCCGATGATCACACGTCTGCTCTCACAGTCAATCTTCATTTCTCCCTTTACAATCACCTTTTCATTTTCCTGATTCTTATCACGCTTGCTGACACGGCGCATGATCGCTTTGATTCTCGCCTTAACCTCCAGAATATTAAATGGCTTTGTTATGTAGTCATCTGCCCCATAATCCAGACCCAGTATCTTATCCATATCATCACCCTTCGCTGTAAGCATGATGATCGGAACATCCGAATATTCCCGGATCTGCTGACACACTTCAAAACCGTCATATTTTGGAAGCATAACATCCAGAAGAATGATATCATATGCATTCTCCTTTGCCAGTTTCAATGCTTCTTCTCCGTCGTATGCACAGTCTACACTGTATCCATCCTGTTCCAGACTGAACCGGATTCCTTTTACGATCAGTTTTTCATCATCCACAACCAATATTCGTCTGCTCATGTTCCTACTCCCTTATCAAACCTTAATTTGATCTTTTACTTTCTGAAATACGCCTTCTTTGATTCCTTCTACTTCCATCAGGTCTTCAATCTTCTGGAATTTCCCACATTCTTCACGGTAACGTATGATCGCATCTGCTTTTGCCTCTCCGATTCCGGAAAGTGTCATCAGCTCATCTCTTGCCGCTGTATTGATATTCACTCGTCCGTCTGCCGTATTCCCGGCATCCGCTCCGTCTGTCCGTCCACTGCCCGTATCCTGCCCCAAAATGCCGCCATTTTCACTTCCTGATTCTGCTTCTTCTTTTGTCGGGACATATATTCTGGAACCATCTTCAATAATTTCCGCCTGATTAAGAGCCTCACCTGCAGCATCTTCTGTCAGCCCTCCGGCCATCTGAATAGCTTCAAACAACCGGCTGTCCGATGTCAGTTCATACACTCCGGGAGATCTCACGGCACCGCACACATGCACATAGCAGACCTGTAGTTTTCCCTGTTCATTCTTCTGACAGTTCTGTCCGGATCGGGATTGTCCTGTCCCGGTATCCCTTGTTCCTTCCTCTGTTGTCCCTGCATCTTGTTCCGGGTTTTTATCTGCTTTTGCCGAATCTGTATCACGTCCGTCCAGCGAAATGAGTTCCGTCTGTTCTCCGGATTTTTTGTCTCTGCAGCCAGTCAGGCTCATGGTACATATCACACCTGAAATCATCAGAAAGATCCGTATTCTCCGGCATATTTCTTTCTGTATTTTTCTCTTTTCTGTTATTCTGTTCTGTCGTTTTTCCCTACGCATAACTTCTCCTTTACAGCCTGTCGAAAACTGTAAATCCCCGCATATGCCCAGTGAGTTAATTGTACTATTTCCATTGGAAAATTGCAACACCAATGAGGGCAATGGACATGCCAATAATTTTACGCATTTCCAGTGGTTCTTTGTCTACTCCGAACAATCCGAGCAGTTCGATCACGTATGCTACGATCAACTGTGAGATCACGATCAGAAGGGCGGCCTTTGCGGGTCCCAGTGCCGCCATACTCTTAATTACGGTCCAGGTGATCCCGGCACCGATCACTCCTCCGAGGAGTATATACTTCGGCTCCACTTTCCACAATGCGCCGACCGGATCCCGCCCGGCGATCAGCCATGCTGCGGCACACAATAAAAATGCACTGAACTGTACCCAGCCGTTACTCACCCACATCCCCGTCGTCTTTGTCACCTGCGTATTAAATACTCCCTGTACACTCATAAGCGCTCCCGACAAAAGCGCAATCAAAAAACCAGTCATCTTCATACCTCCTGCTTATGCAGATAATATGTCCCATGACCGGTTTTTTATGCTGTTTATTTTTGAAATACTACAGCTTTTATACTATTTTACATGTATGATCCCATATCTTTCATTCTTTACAGTACTTTCTTTAAGATCTGGATCATCTCATCTACCTGTTCTTTTTCAATGATCAGCGGCGGTACAAAACGGATCACATCACTTCCTGCCCCGATGATCAGAAGGCCTTCTTTCAAAGCTCCTCCGGTGATCTCAGATAACGGTTTTGTCACCTGTATTCCCTGCATCAGGCCTTTTCCTTTGACGGCTTTTACACAGTCATATTCCACCTGAAGTTCTTCCAGTTTTTCTGTCAGATATGCACCGACTTCCTGCACATGTGCCACAAGATCATTCTTTTCAAAGATCTCGATCGTCTTGCTGACTGCGGTACATGCCAGAGGGTTGCCGCCATAAGTTGTACCGTGATCGCCCGGCTCCAGTGAATATTCCGCAACTTCTTCTGTCATTGCAAATGCTCCGACCGGGATTCCGCTTCCGATAGCTTTTGCCATAGACATGATATCCGGTTTGATACCGTAAGCCTGCCATGCGAACATAGAACCTGTTCTTCCCATACCACACTGTACCTCATCACAGATCATCAGGATCCCTTCTTCATCACAGAGTTTACGGATTCCTTTCATGAATTCCTCTGTAGCGGCATTGATTCCGCCCTCGCCCTGTAACGGTTCCAGAATGATCGCGCAGGTCTTGTCTGTCACCAGCGCCTTCACACTGTCCAGATCATTGTATTCTGCAAATGACACACCCGGAACAAGCGGTTCGAACGGTTCACGATATGCATCATGTCCTGTCACAGACACTGCCCCGAAGCTTCTTCCATGGAAAGATTCCTTCATGGCAATGAATTCATAGCGTCCGGTCCCTTTTTTGTATGCATATTTTCTTGCTGCTTTTAATGTTCCTTCTACTGCTTCTCCACCACTGTTGGTAAAGAAGATACGGTCCATTCCTGTAATACGTTTCAGATCTTCCGCTGCCTTTCCACAGGCTGTATTGTAATACAGATTGGATGTATGGAAAATCTTATCGATCTGTGCCTTTAACGCATCGTTCAATTCCTGATTGCCGTATCCAAGTGAAGACACTGCATATCCGGCTGCAAAATCCAGATATTTTTTTCCTTCTGTATCATACAGATAAGCACCTTCTCCATGTTCTAATACGACCGGGAACTGATTATACGTATGTAACAACGCCTCGTTGGTCTCTTTCATATATTCATTCATAGCTTATTCTCCGTGATAATATCTTTCTTCTACATCATTTTTAATTGCAGTTCCGATACCTTTGTTCGTAAAGATCTCAAGAAGCAGGCAGTGCGGGATTCTTCCGTCCAGAATATGTACTCTTGATACTCCGTTCTCGATCGCATCGATACAGTTCTGGATCTTCGGAAGCATACCTCCACCGATATAACCTTCTTCCATCAGCTTCTTTCCTTCTGATACATTCAGCTCTGAGATCAGTGTGGAAGGATCGTTCGGATCTTTGTATACACCCTCAATGTCTGTCAGGAATGCAAGTTTTTCCGCATTGATTGCTTTTGCAATTGCACAAGCTGCATCGTCGGCATTGATGTTATAAGTATTATATTCATCGTCCAGTCCGATCGGCGCGATGATCGGCAGGAAATCTTTCTCCAGAAGATCATAGATGATATCTGCATTCACTTCTTTGACATCTCCGACAAATCCGATATCCTCGCCGTCTGCCAGCTTCTTATCTACTTTCAGAAGTCCGCCGTCTTTTCCGCTGATACCAATGGCTCTTACACCAAGCTGTTCTACTAACTGTACAAGACTTTTATTCACCTTGCCAAGGACCATCTCTGCAAGCTCCATCGTCTCTGCATCTGTCACACGGAGCCCGTTAATGAAATGTGGTTCCATGCCGACTTTTCCTACCCACTTACTGATCTCCTTACCGCCGCCGTGAACGATGATCGGCTTGAATCCGACTAATTTCAGAAGGGTTACGTCCTGAATGACTCTTGCTTTTAATTCTTCATCTACCATGGCACTTCCGCCATATTTTACTACAATAATCTTACGGTTGAATCTCTGGATATATGGAAGGGCTTCGATCAGTACTTCTGCTTTGTCCAGGTATTTCTGCATTGCTTTTTCCATCTTCAATCTCCTGTCTTTTCATCTCTGTCCGTTTTCGCAGCTGCGGTGCTCTTACACCCCGCAGCTACATATTTCCGTGTATTCGAAACTTCTTTTAGCTTCTGTAATCTGCGTTGATCTCGATATATCCGTGAGTCAGGTCACAGCCCCATGCAGTTGCTGTCTTATCACCCATCTTCACATCTGCGATTGCTGTAACTTCAGGCTCAGACAGGATCTTCGTTGCCTCTGCCTCACTGTAATCTACAGCGGTACCATTTTCAATGATCTGGATCTTTCCTGCTTCGCTTTCGAAGAACAGGTCAACCTTTTCAGGATCGAACTGTGCTCCGGAATATCCCATTGCACACAGGATTCTTCCCCAGTTTGCATCATGTCCTGCGATGGCTGTCTTTGTAAGGTTTGAGCATACGATTGATTTTGCAAGTGTCTTAGCCTGCTCTACACTCTCGCATCCAACTGCTTTCACCTCGAATAAAGCAGTTGCACCTTCTCCGTCTCCGGCAATCTTCTTTGCAAGGTACTCATTGATCGTATGTAATGCTTCTGCAAAGTTCTTATAATCCTCTGTTCCATATGTGATCTCCGGGTTCTCTGCCAGACCATTCGCCAGTAATACAACAGAGTCATTCGTAGAAGTATCTCCGTCTACAGAGATCATGTTGTAAGTATCTCCGACATCTTCACTTAATGCTTTCTGAAGTGCATCCTTTGTGATCACTGCATCTGTTGTAATGAATGCAAGCATCGTGCACATATTCGGATGGATCATTCCGGATCCTTTTGCCATACCACCGATCGTAACTGTCTTGCCGCCGACTTCGATTGTCACAGCCAGTTCCTTCGGAAATGTATCGGTTGTCATGATTGCTTTGGCTGCTTCCGTACCATTTTCCAGTGTGTCATTCTTCTTTCCTGCCAGTACTTCGATTCCGGCTGTCAGTTTGTCGATTGGGATCTGCTTTCCGATGACTCCGGTAGAACCGATGAGGACACCGTCAGCGGAAATATTCAGTGCTTTGGCTGCTGCATCTGCAGTATCTTTACAATATCCAAATCCTTCTGCTCCGGTGCAGGCATTGGCGATTCCTGAGTTTACAACGACTGCCTGTGCTTTTGCACCACTTTTTACAACCTGCTGATCCCATTTTACCGGTGCTGCTTTTACAACGTTTGTTGTAAATGTTCCTGCTGCCACGCATGGAACCTGGCTGTATACCAGTGCCATGTCTGTTCTGTCTTTATACTTAATTCCTGCTGCTGTACTTGCTGCTTCAAATCCTTTTGCTGCGGTTACTCCGCCTTTTACCTGTTTCATCTGTTCTTCCACCTTTCTTAATTCTCTCATTTTATGTTACCGGCTGTTCTCTGGTTTCAATTCTCTCGTTTTATCTTCCGGTTCTTTTATGTAATCTTTTATTTTCTCTTTTTGTTCTTATCCGCCGAATCCGCTTACTGAATAAATGCTGTGATATTCGCTTCATTCACTGTAAAATCGTAATAATTCAGATCTTCTCTCTTCGTCCATCCGATTTCTTTCCAGAATGCATTTCCAATATCGTTCTGTGTAAATGCGATCAGGGATACTTTGTTGATGCCTTCTTTTTTCAGTGCTTCCATCGTAAATACTACCATGGCTTTTCCGATTCCCTTCATCCGGTGATTCACATCTACACACACATGATACAGACAGCCTCGTCTTCCGTCATGCCCGCAGAGAATCGCTCCGACGATCTTACCATCTTCTTCGGCAACTACGCTTGTTGTTGGATTTCTTTTTAAGAAGCGTTCTACCCCTTCCTTTGAATCATCCACACTTCGTATCCCGAATCCCTTGATGCTCATCCACAATGCGTGCACCTGGTCGAAATCCTCAATTGTCATTACTCTTATATTCATATGTATTATTTTTCTCCTCTGTCTGTATTTTCCAATAGATCAGTCTATGGGAACATTGGTACCAGTTCCAGTCCTTCTGTCTCCGGAAGTCCGAACATCAGGTTCATGTTCTGTACTGCCT
>JBNMJT010000052.1:0-15223 GCA_050873945.1 Dorea sp. | reverse complement strand
GTATATAGATGCAGAAAAAACTCGTTTTCAGAGGAAAAATGAGGAGGGAAATACATATGAAGAAACGTCTGGTCAGTATAATTTTAAGTGCAGCGTTGCTTGCAACATCGGTACCGGTATCAGCATTTGCCGAAGAAGCGTCCGACAGTCAGATGGCAGTGACACAGTCGGAGCAAGGGCAAAGCTCACAGATTTTAAATGAGTCCAGTATCGACTATAAGAAGAATGGCGGTACTTTCGCAGAAGGGTACCAAGCTCCGGATACTTATCCGGTGACAGAGCTTCCGGGCGCGGAGCAGATTACAAAAGCGGGATATGAATTTGGCGGATGGTATGACAACGAAAAGCTGGAAGGAGAAAAGATAACAGCTTTAAGTGAGGCGGACCATTCCGGCAGTGTAGTCCTCTATGCAAAATGGATTCCGCGCTATTATTATGTAGATATTCCACAGACAGTTACAGCCAATGGGGATAAATTCACGGTAAAAGCAAATGCCGGTGGATTATACGATAAAGACAGTGTGAATGTGACTGTTCAATCTGAGAATGACTGGAAATTAAAGAGTGGAATACATGCACTTGCGTATGAGCTTCGCAATTCTGAAAGTGGTGTAAAGCTTGAAAATGATGCGGTTGTTGCAAGTCTTACGAAAGATGAGAGCCATAAGCAGCAGGATTATGATTGCACAGTTTTGGACGAGCCGAATTTCACTGGTGATTATAAAGACAATCTGACTTTTGATATTTCATTCCAGGATACGACATACAATATTCAGTATGAGACAAATGGTGGAACGATCACAAAGAAAGACCCGGATCAGGACGATCAGATGATCGCGATAACAGAGGAGCAGTATCAGGCAGGAACAGTTTTGAATCAGCTTCCGACTCCGACGAAAAAATCCAGCACATTTCTTGGATGGTGTTACGATGAAGCATGTACCAGATACGTGGACAGCAAGGATCGTCTGCTGGAGGACATCACATTATATGCGGCCTATGCAGATAATCAGCCGATGCCGGAGACTTCCATGGCAACGTATGCCAGAGCGTCAGATGTAGCAACAGATTTTTCGATTCCTCTGACTGACACAAGCGGTGCGATGACACAAGCTCAGGTTCAGAAAGCATTTACGATAAAAAATGTCAGTGATTCTTCCGAAGTGATCACACTGGATGTGACAGAAGGGGAAAATCATACATTTGTCATAAGCAACCCGAATGGATGGACACCGGGTTCGGCATACAAGCTCGAGCTTAAGGAAAAATCATTATATTTTACAGGATTTGATCCGACAATCCGTGTTTATGATTTCACAGTATATCGCGAAGAGATTAAAAATGTCGAATTAAATAAAGAAATAAAATACATTCATACAAAAGAGCTTTCCAATCTGACTGTAAATGGAAAGCAAGTCGATTCTGTTTCGATTGCTGCAATGACGGTTGGAACAGATGGCGGAGTGACACAAGAAGGAAGTGACACGACCGGTTCCTTTACATATAAGAAGCAGGCACTGCAAGTAGGTGACCAGATTGCAGTTTATTCCGGAGACGTGATTCCGACGATGGATATGTCATCCAGCAAAGGGGACGACGTATCATTTTTCGAGATCACAGGTGCAGATGGTGATAAATATACATATCGCGGTTCCAAGGCAGAAGATGTTCTCTTTATGCCGGATGTATTGCCGCTGGCAATGGATCGTGACCAGGATGGTGACCCGAATAACAACAGTGTGACAGTTTCTGTCAGTGACCTGACATTTGGAAATGATGCGATGAGCCAGGCGTTGAATCTGGACAGTGACACAACGGTAGATGAAGGAGACTATCTCGCACTTTATACAGGAACAGAGGACGAGAACAACCAGACAGTTTCTATATACGGAAAAATCACAAGCGTTCTTTTATCCGGGAACAATTATATTGTAGCTTACGCTCCGGTCAGTGAAGACGAGATGCGTCAGACGATGGATGTATACCAGAAGGAAAATGTCGAAGGAGAAGAACTTCTGGAAGATACAGACGTGCAGGCGTTGGAGGAAGATATTGAGACACAGGCAGTCGACAGCGGATTTGCAACAGAAGTTGCAGAACGAGTTGCAAATGCAGCGATGCAGACAGAGTCCTTTGAAGAACTCCAGGAATCCCTGTCAGAAGACATGAATGCAAATATTATGATCCAGAGCCAGGGCTTTGGTCAGTTGCAGAGAGCAAGAGCAGCCGGCGGTTCAAGCTCACCTCGCGTGGAACTTGGCAAGCCGACAGTAAAAGCAAATCTCGGAACGACACTAAAACATTTTGACGGAGGTGTCAGCGGTCTCAGACTTGCACTGGAGATTGGCGTTCCGCTTACGATTCATGTAAACAACAGTGCGGATATTGAGGTTCTGATCACCGCGACATTTGAACAGGAAGTCCGGGTAGCGATTGATGTGGATGGCTCGGCCGTGTGGAAAACATGGGGATTTATTCCATATATTGCAGATTATCGTGTAACTGCTTCGCTGGAATTATATGAATATACAGGAATCGGATTGGACGTAAACTTCAAAACAGCAGAAGCTGGAAGCAAAGAGAGCAAATCCAAGCTGCTAAATGGTGTTAACAAGATTACCGAAGAGCTCAAGAGCATGATGGAGAACGGGGATGACTATATCCGGGATGCATCAGACCTTATGGATGGCGAACAGGATGAGATATCCGTATCGAAGTCTCTGGCTGAGCGGTATTCAGAACTTCTGGCAAATGAATCCGACTGGGTGGAAATCTACACACGTGATCTGGTGAACCAGCATTTCCGGGTAATCCTGATCATCGACATCGAAGTGAGATTAGAGTTTGTAGTATCTGCAAATGTCAACATTTCCATCGGAATGACATACTGGTACAAGAATGCGAAAGAATATATCTTCTGCGTAAGGATCAAAGACCGGACGGCGACCAATGATACGATTGATCTGGTAGAAGAGCAGTACGAATTTACAGCGTATGCGATGGGAACACTTGGTATCAAAGCCGGTGTGAGACTGACAATCAGCGTTGGACTGCTATCGACCTCGCTTGCCAGCGTCGGTGTGTCAGCAGATGTCGGCGGATACGCACAAGTCTGGGGATATCTTTACTATGAACTGAAGTACACGGCATCTGCCGGACGAAGCAGCCGGGCGATGGGAGCCATGTATCTGGAAATCGGTATTTATCTGGAAGTTAAATTCAAAGCCCAGGCATTTGCCAATTCATTTACATATAACCCGACCTTGTATGAGAATGAGTGGCCGCTGTACACCGTAGGTGTTCTGGAAAATGTATTGGATTTCGCTTATACACAGGATTCCGTGGACGAGATTAATATGAAGCGGGAAATCCAGAGAATCCGTATTCCGGACGAATACTTCAAGATGCAGTACATGGATATGAAGACCGGACTGGATGAAGGCGGAAAATACTACGAAAAGATTTACGAAGATGACACGAAACATTTTAACATCTTCATGACGAACTCTGCATTCAGTTATGACCCGGCAACTAATATCATCAGCGTAAATCCGGGAAATGAACCGGAGCAGGACGGAGAGATGATCATTACATGGAAGAATCAGGAAGGTTCTTTTAATACAAAACCTTATACGAGAAAGATCAAGCTTCACTGGGATCGCTTAAGAGACGGATACTACATTGCATTCCAGAGTAACGGCGGCTCTTTCGTAGATACGATTATTGGTAAATATAACTCAGAGATTAAAAAACCGGCAGATCCGGTAAGACTTGGCTATACATTTGCCGGATGGTATGCAGACGAAGACCTTACAATTCCATACACGATTCCGTCAAATATGCCGGAACAGGACAGCATTGTCTATGCAAAATGGGAGGCAGCAGATGTTGGTTACACCGTTGTAGAATATAAGGAAGCGGATAATGGAACTTATCAGGCAGGAACATCAGTGAAGATGAGTGGCCGGACGGAAGAGGAAGTAAGTCCGCAGCCGAAAGCGTATGCCGGCTATGTGACGCCGCCACAATTGACAGAAACAGTGAAAGCGGACGGAAGCACGATTATTAACTACTATTATGCAAAAGATAAATATACACAGACATTTAAATCCGAGACAGAAAATGGTGAGACAGAAGTGATCGCACAAGGCGCTTACCGATATGGAACAATGATGCCGACACCGGCAGTCTACAGACCGGGATATGAATTCCTTGGCTGGGAAGAAGAGACAACAGGCGCAGAAGTTCCAGAAACCGTTCCGGCAGAAGATCAGACTTATCTTGCAAAATGGAAGGCTCTGGAAGGCATTACTTATACTGTAAAATATTATATCCAGAATACAGACAATGATGGATATACTTTAAGTGAGACACAGACTCTGAACGGAAAGATGGGAGACGAAGTCACTGCAAAAGCATCTGAACTCGACACGAAAGTTTACCATCTAAAAGGAGAACTTCCGAAAGGAACAATAAAGGCAGACGGAAGTCTCGTTCTGAAAGTATATTATGATCTGAATGAATACAAACTGACCTACGATGCCAAAGGCGGCAAGTTAGATACGTCAGAAGTAACAGGAAGATATGGTGATAAACTGACAACACCAGTTCCAACAAGAAAAGGTTATGCCTTTGAAGGATGGTATACCGATGAAGCCTGTGAAAATGCATTTGGTCAAACGATGCCAGCCAAAGATACAACCGTTTATGCAAAATGGGAGAGACAGAAAGTCAATTACACAGTCAGACATCTGATCGAGACACTTCCGGAAGTAGTGAAAGATGATCCGGCAGAGGGTGACGGAGAAGAATATCCAGATGGTGAAAAACCAGCAGGAACACAGTTTATTGTACAGGACGAGGAAGTCTTCACTGCAAAACCGGAAGATAAAGTAACACCGGATGTGAAGACATACGAAGGCTTCACCTCACCAGAGAAACAGACGGTAGAAGTAGACGGAAGCGGCGATACCATTGTGGAATATCGTTATACAAGAAATACCCACACACTGAAGCTGGTTGAACGTGGAGAGAATGAAGCAGATGCTTACAGCTATGAGATGCTGTATGGTGCATCTATTGAAGATGGCGGAAAAGCAGGATATCAGTTTGATGGCTGGTACACAGACAAAGATCTGAAAAATAAATTCGAAGGCACGATGCCGGACAAAGATCTGACACTTTACGCAAAAGAGACACCTGTGATGAGCAACTATAGCGTTTATCATTACACACAGGGAATTCCGGGCAAAGATGATTACTCATACATTTTGCATGAAACAGAAGAACTAAGTGCCCTGACAGAATCCGAAGTCACTCCACAGCCGAAGACCTACGAAGGATTTACATCACCGCAGGCAAAGAATGGAACCGTAGACGGATGGGGAAGCCCGAATATCAACTACTACTATGATAGAAATAGTTATAATCTGACTTATGTTCTGAATAATGGAGAAGCAAATGATTCATCAGCAGTTTACTATGAAGATGATATCACGAAGACTCCAAAGTGGTCAGGCTATGCATTCGCAGGATGGTATACAGATGAAGCATGCACGAAGCCGTTGACAGAAACAACGATGCCGGCACATGATCTGACACTCTATGCGAAATGGGAAGCAGGAAAGAAGACGTATCAGGTAAGACATTATCAGCAGTCTGTTACGGACGAAAATCAATACGATCTTGTAGAGACAGAGACATTTACCGGAACAGCAGGAGAAGCAGTAACCCTGGGAGTAAAGAATTATGAAGGATTCACCTCACCAGAGACAGTTACAGCAACATTGGAAGTGTCAGATGATGAGGAATACTTTGACTACAAATACACACGCAACAAGTATCAGGTAACAGTAAATACAAATGATGGAAATGATGCCACGACAACGGCACATGCTTACAAAGAAAAGTTTGAGGAAAAGCCATGGCGCGCAGGTTACACATTTGCAGGATGGTATACGGATGAGGGACTGACAGCAGCGTTTGACGGAGTGATTCCAGATCACGATATCACGCTTTATGCGAAGTGGGAAACTCAGCAGGTAAGTTATAAGGTACTGCATTATCTGGAAAATGCAAATGATGACGGAAAGACCTTAATCTTGCAGGAAAATTTAAAGGCAGAGACGGACAGTAAAGTGACACCGGAAGTCAAAACTTATGCAGGATTTACAGCTCCACAAAAGCAGAAGATTACAGTAAGCGGAGAGGGCAACACAACCGTTTCCTATATATATAACAGAAATGTGCACACATTGACGTTGAAAAACTATGACGGCAAGAAGGATGAGACGTTATCCGTAAAATACGAGATGACCATTCCAAAAGCAACCAGAGGTGGCTATGCATTTGTAGGCTGGTATAAAGACAAAGACTTCAAGGACAAGTTTGAAGGAACCATGCCGGATGAAGACCTGACACTTTATGCAAAATGGGAAGCAAATAAAGTAAATTACATCGTAGAACATTATCTGCAAAATGTAGAAGGCGACGGTTACACATTAAAAGAGACTGAGAGCAAGATTGCAGCAGTAGACAGTGAAGTGACACCGAAGGTACAGAAATTTACCGGATTTGAATCACCGAAAGAAGAGTCAGCTCAGATTTCCGGAGAAGAAACAACGGTAGTGAAATATTACTATAAGAGAACTGTCCATACAGCAACATTCAAACCTGAGGACGGTGGAAAAGATGTTGTCATAACCGGACGCTATGGCACGAAGATCACAGCACCGACACTTTCCAGAACGGGATATCAGTTCCTTGGCTGGGACCAGGAGGTAGAATCTACGATTCCGGCAGACAAGGATCTGACTTACACCGCACAGTGGAAGCGGATAGAGTATACATTGCAGTTCAAGACGGACGAAGGCACAGACATTGCACCGATCAAAGGATATTATGGCGATAAGGTGAAGGCTCTGGAAGACCCGGAGAGAACAGGCTATGTATTTGCGGGCTGGTATGAAAATGGCAAGAAAGTGGAGAATCTTCCGACGACAATGCCAGAAGGAAATCATATTTACACTGCTTCATGGACAGTGGAGACATACAAGATTACTTATGACCTGAATGGCGGAAATATGAAAAACGGTGAGACAAACCCGGCAACTTACGACGTGAATACGGTTGTATTCAAGCTTAAGAATCCAGTTCGGGATGGTTACACATTTACAGGATGGAGTGGAACAGGTATTGACAGAGTCGGGAAAAATGTATCCGTGACACAGAACTCAACAGGTAACAGAAGCTACAAGGCAAACTGGGAAGAGAATACTTACCAGATCCAGTTCCTGTTAAGTGGCGAGGGAGCGACCGGTTCCATGGCAAGGAAGACTGCGAAATATACAGAGAAAGTGAAGCTGCCAAAATGCGAATTTACCAATAAAGGTCACAGTTTTGTAAGATGGTACTCTGTTGATAGTAAGAAAAAGAAAACGTATTATTCTGACATGCAGGAAGTAACGAAGCTGACCGGAGAAAAGAATGGTGTTGTAACACTTTATCCAGAGTGGAAAGCCAATATATACAATGTAACATTCGATTATGCGGATGGAAGAGCCAAGACGGTTAAGAAAGTAGCTTATGGTGCAACCTATCAGTTCCCGACGGATGTCACACGTTATGGATGGGATTTCCAGGGATGGAGAAGGGATGATACTAGTACAGAGTTTGACAAAAAGAAGACGGACTCGCAGCTTACCGACGACCGGGATCTTACGTTATATGCAACCTGGCTGGCAAACAGCCAATATAATTACAGACCTTCGAATTCAGGCAATACATACCGGGTAACGGATAAACATGAGTATACGACATTTAATTTCTATGTAGATGGAAATCAGACATCCGTAAAGACAACCGGTGACAGTGGATTGAATCCTGCCAGATATCATCTGAATATGAACGGTATTTCTTATAACGCCGTACATCAGAGCTATAGCAAGATGACGATTACGATCAGTTATAAGATCAAAAAAGTCAAGGATGGATATTCCGACTTAAGAATTTCTTACCATACAAAATCAGATAATAAGGAACACACGGAATGGAAGAAGAACACGGTCGATCTGAAGAAGAAAAATGGTCATACGATTACATGTGAATACACGCTTACAACTGGAAGCAAGATTGATGTAGACAGACTGACGTTGGAATTTGATGCACATGGAAAAGGTCCTGACCAGTATGATCTCAGCAACCTGAATGTGGACGTTACATTTAAGTAAGGAGGATGAACAGATGAAGAAGGACAAGAAAAATAAAATACTTATGGTGATCATCATCTGTCTGTGCCTGATCATCATTGCAGGGCTGATTTACTTTTTGAAATTTAGAAATGGAGGTTCAGATTCGGCTTTCAAGCCGGATCTGGATCCGAATGCAAAGACGCAGACTGCGGAAGAGAGTGGAGAAAAGCCGACCGGAATCCGCATTCCGGGTTATCCGACGATCACGATAAAAGCCGACCAGAAGGATGTGGAGATGAATCTGATGAATCCAGAAGGAAATCCTTGTTATTTTACATTTGAGATTGTACTGAATGATACGGATGAGACCATCTATACTTCGAAAATGGTAGAGCCGGGAAAGGCAATCACCGATGTAACCTTGGAAAAGGCACTTATCGTTGGAGAATATCCGGCGACGATCAAGATTACCACAGCATCATTAGAAGATGGATCGGCTATGAATGGTGCCAATGTAGAGACCGTTTTAGTTGCACAGTAGACAGGGAGGAATGAAGGATGAGAAAGAAAAGACAAAGAACAGGAATTCTTTTTGCATTGATGATTCCGCTACTGGCTATATCTATAGAAGTAATGGGAGGAGGAACTACTGTCCTGGCAGCGGAGACGACATCGGTAAGCTATCATGTAGATCCGGCTTATTCGGTAACAATACCGATTGACACAAGTATGCAGTTTAATGGGACTTCCGCATCTTATGGGAAGATTGCAATCGAAGAGGCAAAGATTGATGATGGTAAATGCATTCAGGTATCATTGGTATCAGATTTTACACTAAAAAATCAGTCGGATAAAAATGCAGTGATTCCTTATAAGATTCTGGCAGATGGCAGTCTCTTTACAACAAAGCAATATACAAAAGCCGGTGAGGTGACACCTCTGACGATTGAGATCGCGAAGGATGACTGGAAAAAAGCAACAGCAGGAACTTATCAGGATGTAGTGACATTTACCGTGTCATATGTGGATAAAAGTGAGTAGGGGGGATCGTTATGAGGATAACAAGAGGAATAGCAGTGATGCTTGCAGTTCTGCTTCTGTTCCCTGCATCTGCATTTGCTGCGGATACGGGCAGCGCGGCAGGAACACAGAGCACCATCAGCACAACAGTTCCGGACTCACATAATATCCGAGTGGAAAAGACTCATGCGACAGTCGCGTTTGAAGACGAAGAGACACAGGATGAAGAAGGAATCAGTGATAACTTTACAGTAGATCGTTTTTCCGAACCAAAGATTCAAATTGAAGCAGAAAAAGGCTGGAAGATCAAGAGCATTCTTTTGAATGACCAGGATGTTACAGACAAACTCGAAGACGGTTACCTGACACTTGAGCCGGTGTATGAAGATATGACGCTTGTGGTCGAGACGGAGGAAAATACATCTGGAGGAAGTGGCGATACGGATAAAGACGACGATAAAGATAAAGACAGCGACAAGGATAACGGCAAAGACAACAATAAAGGCAACGGAAAAGATCAGGAAAAGCCGGGATCAGGAAAAGATATAAAAGGTCAGAATCCAGAGAGTAAAACGCCGTTGGATAAGCTGAAACAATGGAAGGCAGCAGTCACCGGAGACCAGAGCACGATGATGGTTTATATCTTGGGCATGGCAGTGGCAGTGCTGGCAGGTGTGATTGTAGTCAGAGCGCGGCGTAGAAAATAAAGATGGTGTTGGAATTGTATTTGATCAGATTATGAGCAGTGAATAGGGCAAAAATCAGCGGGGAATTTTCTCCGCTGATTTTTTATTAGCATTACTGTTCATATTATGTGTAACCGGCAACCAATTGTCGAATAATTGGTGAACAATGCCAGGCAAAATTGACTTTCACTTCACTTTGTAATATCATTATCTTTGGATTAGTATAAGAATTTGGCGAGACAGGGAGTCTGAGAATGGTACAGAAGGAAAAAGTAGCGATACAAAATCAAAATGAACAGATAGATCGGATGGAAACGGATGAGATAGATTTGCTAGAACTTGCACAGGTTTTATTGGATAAAATCCATATTATTATAATCTGTCTGATTGTAGGAGCGCTGGCTGCCGGTGGATATACGAAGTTTGCTATAACACCGCAATATACAGCAACATCGATGATATACATATTGGGAGAGTCGACAAGGATTGCATCGGTAGAAAATCTGCAGTTGAGTAATGAACTGACTGCCGACTTCTCGATACTGGCGAAGCGACGGAAAGTAATTCAGAAAGTAAATGATGAATTGAATCTGAACAGATCATATGAAGATCTGTGTGATGTGATTACAATTACCAACCCTACAGACACACATATTTTAACAATCGATGTAACAGATCCGGATCCGGAGATGGCGAAAGATATTGCGAATACAATGGCAGATGCAGTGGCGGAGAATTTATCTACTGTTATGGCAACGGAGAAACCAAGTATTGCTGAAGAAGCGGTTACGCCAAAGGCACCATCCAGCCCGAATATGATGAAGAATGTTCTGATAGGAGCTTTGACAGGTGCTATATTGGCGATGGGAGTTATTATTGTTCAGCACTTATTGGATGATACGATTAAGAACGAAGACGATGTGGAGAAATATTTGAATATCAATACGTTTGCAAGCTTTCCGGATGAAAAAACAAAATCGAAAAAGAAAAGAAAACGCAATGATTAGATATTGAATGGAGATTTACAATATGAATAATATTGTAAGGATAAGATGACAAAGTGGAGAGACAGATGAAGAAAACAACAATACGTTTAGAATCGACGAATTATGCCGAAACAGAAGAACTAAAGACATTGCGTACGAATTTATTGTTTTGCGGGAAAGAAAAACAAGTAATTATGGTGACGAGTTCTGTTATGGGTGAAGGAAAAACAACGACAGCAGTTCGACTTGCAGCTTCACTGGCAGAAGTAAAGAAGAAGGTACTTTTGATAGATCTGGATCTAAGAAAATCAATACTTCCCAGCAGAATACATGCAACAGATGTGGACAAAGGGATAAGCCACTTCCTGTCAGAACAGAGCAGTTTGTCGGAGGTTGTGATGGCAACAAATATTCCACATTTGCACGTGATATTTGCAGGGAGATATGCACCGAATCCAACAGAACTTCTGTCCAGCAGTCGTTTTCGGGAGTTGATCTCTTGTGTCAGAAAGCTTTATGATTATGTGATTTTGGATGTGCCACCATTGGGACTGGTAGTAGATGCGGCAATCGTTGCGAAAGAAAGCGATGGTGCAATTTTAGTTCTGGAGTCGGGGGCTGTGAAGTATCGACTTGCTCAGAATATGAAGAAACGTCTGGAAGATGCTGGATGCCCTGTGCTGGGAGCAGTTCTTACGAAGGTAGACAAAAAAGTGCAGGGACGCTACTATGGTAAATACTATGGCAAATATTATGGTAAATATTATGGTAAACAGCAGGAAGAAGCAGAGAAGCGGTCGGACGAGAACACACTTTCACAGGAAGAACTTGAATTAGACATTAAAAAGAATTTAAATGAAAAATAATCGTATGGATAAAAAGAAAAAGATATCAATTATCATATGGAGCGTTGTTTTAGTAATAATCGGAAGTGCTTTGACAATCTATAGCAGATTAAAGAATCAAACACAGGAGACAGCACAGACTGACTTGGAACAATCCAAAGAGTATGATATCAGTTATAATGGTAAGAAATATCGCCAGAATGATCATATTCGGACCTATCTATATATGGGGATTGATAAAGATGGCCCGGTTACGCAGGCTGAGGATGCAGTCAGCGGCGGGCAATCGGATGCCATGTTTCTGATCATTGTAAATTATGAAGATAAAACAATATCGATTTTGGCAATCAACCGCAATACAATGACAGACATAGATGTATATGATAAAGATGATAATCTGATTGGAACAGAGAAAATGCAGATTTGTCTGCAACATGGGTTTGGCGATGGGATGCGTACAAGCTGCCAGCGATCCGTTGACGCGGTTTCGAATCTGCTGTATGGACAGACGATAAACGGTTATTTATCGATGAACATGGATGCGTTGACAATATTAAATGATTCTGTTGGCGGAGTGACAGTGGAAGTGATGGATGATCTGACAGAGCCATCTCGCAATGTTGTGTTACAAAAAGGAACGACGGTTACTTTAAATGGTGATGAAGCGTATGTATATCTTCGCTCCAGAGATGCTAACGAGTTCGACAGCGCTACAGAACGTCTGAACAGACAGATGCAATATATACAGGCGTTCACACAGCAGGTGAAAAGCAATTCATCTAATGGAACAGAGCAGTTAATCGCATCGTATGATTCAATATCAGATTATATTGTTACGAATATTGATGTTCCAAAATTGATAGACAAATTATTCTCCTATGAATTTGATTCGTCCAGAATGTATACAATAGCTGGCGAAACACAGATGGGTGAGGAGTATGAGGAATATATTGTTGATGAGGATGCACTTTATCAGCAAGTGTTGGATATTTTTTATAAACCGGTTGAATCATGATAAAAGGAGAGAACGGAGTATGAAAAAGAAACTTATTTCATTAGTGACAGTAGCAATGCTTCTGTTATTGCTGGGAACAACTGCATTGGCAGCAGATAGTCCGACAGCAGGTGATGCAAGCAATATTGCAGCGAATACAGAACAGAGAGTTCAGATTACGGATGTTCAGACAAGAAGTGCAGAAGAATATCTTACAGAGTTCAGCGGTGCTACGGCAGTGATGGGTGGACAGGCAGTTGAGATTATTGTGTCTGCAGTTTCGAACAACACAGTTACAGCCTTAACAAGTGAAGTAAAAGCTCAGTTAAGAGATGTGGAGGGACTTGCAGAGATACTTAAGTCTGACAGTTTAAAAGCAGTTTATGCAGATGCTACGAAAGCGATTGCTCCAACAGTTAAAACAATCGTTGATGTAACTGTCAAAGGAAGAACCGTAACAGCAGATAATCCTGTAACCGTAACATTCCAGGTTCCGGGTATAAAAGCAGGCGCTAATATATTAGTTCTTCACTGGAAGGGGACAGAGTGGGAGACGATCGTACCTGATTCTGTGACAGATGGAGCTGTAACAGCTACATTTACAAGCCTTTCTCCAGTTGCAATCATAGAGCTAGATGTACAGGGTGCAACAGCAACTTCGGCGGATAACACAGCAGTAACCAATGTAAAAACAAATGTAACATCACCAAAAACCGGCATGCCTGCATCCGTTCTCCCGGTTCTTGCACTCGCATTTGCAGCAGGTGCTGTAGTATGTGCCAGAAAAGCAAAATAATGAAGAACAAAACAATATATAAGATTCTGACAGGAGTCTGTATGATAGGATGTATCGCTTGTGCTGGAATTCTTAGTTATCAGAAGATTACTCAAAAAAATGCAAAACAAAAATATGATAATCTTGCAAATAAAAACACAGTGTCAGTTGATACGAAAGAAAGCAAAGGAATACTCTCGGATCTTAACATCACAATACCAGAGAAAAATATTGACTGGAATGCGTTAAAATCAGAAAATCCAGATATTTATGCATGGATCTATATCCCAAACACAAATGTAGATTATCCAATAGTACAACATCCATCAGACGATACATATTATCTGAATCATAATCTGGATGGAAGTGAAGGGTATCCGGGATGTATCTATTCAGAAAGCCTGAACAAAACGGATTTCACAGATGCAAATACTGTTCTGTATGGTCATGATATGAATGAAGGATCGATGTTTGCAACACTTCACAACTTTGAAGATAATCAGTTTTTTGATGAAAATTGTTTCATATATATCTATACACCGGAGAAAAACTTTGTGTATGAGATTTATGCCACAACGGAATTCGATGACTATCATATCTTATATGCGTATGATTTCCAGAAGGAAGTAAGTTATAACCAGTTCCTTTCCGATGTGGGAAATGTAAGAAGCATGACATCGCACAGAAGAGATGGAATTGGGGCAGCGTATGGAAGAAAGCTATTGACATTGTCGACATGTATCGCGACGAAACCGGATAAGAGGTGGATTGTGACAGCGGTGCTATTGAATGATGAATAAAAAATGAAAATCAAAAATCGCCTTCGGCGATCATAATATAACAGGTGCATCCTCTGGATAGATTGTTTTACAATGATCCAGAGGATGCATTTTTATTCGAGATACACAAACTTGCGAAAACCTTAAATATACCCCCCCCCCCCCCCCTTGACAAGCACTCTTTGAACCCCTATACTGTTTATGGATATGTAAACAAATATTGACATTTTTTATTCCTGTTCGACAGGAAAAACAGAAAAAATTCAAAAAAGTAACTAAATAAACGTAAGGAAATAGCAATTCAACTGTCTTATTTCTAGAGATATTCCGATATTGGGATACCTCATCTGGATAACATTACCTAATTTGACATGACATATAATAGAAGACAGAAAGGGTCTCATCCGGGAATTCCTTGACAAATATAGTGAATAACTATAGACTATTGTTAGCGCATTAGGTCTTTTTGCGACCTTTTTTAGCGAAATAACAAGAAAGATGGAGGGAATCTTCGAATGGACAGGTATATTGACATGCACTGTCACATTCTTCCGGGAGTGGACGATGGTGCACAGAATCTGGAAGAGACAAGGCAGATGCTACGTATTGCTTATGATGAAGGAATTCGATTGATTATTGCAACCCCACATCATCATCCGCGCAGAGGACATAAAAGTCCGGAAGTGCTTCACGAACAGTTGAGACTGGTACGTGCAGAAGCCGCAAAGATCAGTGACAAGTTCCGTGTCTATCTGGGAACCGAGATTTTCTTTGGACAGGATGTCCCACAAAAGCTGACCCGGGGAGAGATTCTTACGATGAATAAGCGGAATACCGCATTGGTAGAATTTTCTCCGTCAGACAGTTATGATTACATACGTCGGGGCGTTCAGCAGGTTCAGATGACTGGCAATGAAGTGATCATCGCCCATGCAGAGCGGTATCAGTG
>JBNMJT010000051.1:0-15281 GCA_050873945.1 Dorea sp. | reverse complement strand
TATCTTAAGGTATAAAATTATGCGTTGGGGCTCTAAAATTTGCCTGTTTGAGCCGAATGGCGAGTTGCAAATTTTAGAGCCCCGTTTTTAGCAGAATTTTATACCTTTAGATATTCCCACCGATGGAACCTGAACAGGAACGAGTTTCTAACCTTTATTCCGGTCCGGGTAGCCTGTCTGATGAACTAAATAGAAAATCTACCCTCTCGCAGCCATTTTTCTGTACCCCCCATATTCCGATTTGGCTGACTTCTTTCCTGTCATAGCATAAGGATCCAGAAGCTTATCAGCTTCTTCCTCTGTAACATATCCTTTGGCAATTGCAAGCTGACGAACCGAAACATCTGTCTTCAAAGATTCCTTGGCGAGTGCAGCAGAAGCAGCATATCCGATCGAAGGACAAAGTGCAGTTGCGATACCGGCACTTGCATTTACCAGATCTTTACAGTGTTTCTCATTGGCTGTGATGCCGAGGATACAGTTGTCGGTCAGGGTCTGTGCGGCGTGGCCAAGTGTTTCGATGGATTCGAATAAGGTATAGAAGATTACCGGCTCAAATGCATTGAGTTCCAGCTGTCCGGCTTCGGCAGCCATTGTGATCGTATAATCATGTCCGATGATATTGAAAGCAACCTGTGAGACCACTTCCGGAATAACCGGGTTGATCTTTCCAGGCATAATGGAGGAACCATTCTGTCTTGCCGGAAGATTGATCTCACCGATACCGGTCTTCGGACCGCTGCTTAAGAGACGCAGGTCATTGCACATCTTAGAAAGATTAACGGCGCAGGTCTTTAAGACACCGGATACAGATACGAATCCATCCAGGTTCTGGGTCGCGTCAAACAGATCATCTGCAAGATAAAAGTTTCCTTTTGTGATCTTATTCAGATTTTTACAAATATTTCTGAGATATAGAGGACTTACATTGATGGAAGATCCAATGGCGGTTCCGCCCATATTCAGCATTTCCAGAGTATGTGTGGCATCTTCTAATCGTAAGAGATCTCTGTGAATGACAGAGGCATATGCGTGGAAGGACTGACCGAGACGCATCGGAACGGCATCCTGTAACTGTGTACGCCCCATTTTTAAGATGGAATCGAATTCTTCTGCTTTGTCCATAAGTGCTTCATAGAGACGGCGGAGTTCTTTGATGGTATCGCCAAGTAAAGTAATGGCGGTAAGCTTTCCGGCGCTTGGAATGATGTCGTTGGTGGACTGAGCCATGTTGACGTGATCATTTGGGTGAACCAGAGAATAATCACCTTTGGTTCCGCCAAGGATTTCAATCGCACGGTTGGCGATAACTTCATTGGCATTCATATTGGCAGATGTTCCGGCTCCTCCCTGTATGGCATCTACAATGAATGCATCTGTGAATTTTCCGGTGATCAGATCGTCACATGCTTTCATGATCGCTGAGGAGATATTCAGTGGGAGAAGTCCGGCATCACGGTTGGTGATGGCAGCGGCTTTCTTGAGTTTCGCCATACTTTTTATGAATTCAGGATGTAACTGCCGGTGTGTGATTGGAAAATTCTCTTTTGCTCTTAATGCCTGTACTCCATAGTAGGCTTCTGCCGGGACTTCCATTACACCAATTGAATCTGCTTCTGTTCTTGTTTTCATCATAATTACATCCTCCTGCTTGTCGTTAAAATGTTGTGATCAGAAATCACATTTCCTGATATCTGGGTATACAAGAGAAGCTGCCGGCGGCAAGTCTTCTGCGCTGTTCTGTGATTTCTGTTTGAATTATGGTGCTAAGGTTACACCTGATAAAAAAATTTGTAAATAGAAGATGCAGGAGTGTGAAAATAAATTCGAATTTCGTGGATCTGACTTTTTATTTTTAAAAGATAAGGGGTCTGACTTTATTTTCTTAAGTGCAAATGAAGAGAGAATTGTATTTTTATAAGTGCAAACGTATACTTATTAAGTGAAGAGTGAGAAAATGCAATTATAGAAAATCAGAAGTAAACAGAAAAATAATATGAAAAATGAGACGAAACACAGGAAAGGACGTATGAATATGGACCGCATCGATGAACATTTGATTTATTTACTGCAGAAAAATGCGAGAATGTCTTTGAAGGATCTGGCAAAAGAGGTATATTTATCCACTCCGGCAGTATCTGCCAGAATTGAAAAGATGGAAAAAGAAGGAATCATAAAAGGATATGGTGTGAAGATCGATCCGTTGAAACTGGGATTCCATATCACGGCATTTATCAATATGGAATTAGAACCGGTACAGAAGCCGGAATTTTATCCATTTATAGAGAGTATTCCGAATGTGATAGAGTGTAATTGTGTGACTGGAAATTATTCGATGCTTATGAAGGTGGCATTCCCGAGTACGATCGAACTGGATGGATTCATCGGGCAGCTTCAGCATTTTGGAAAGACACAGACGCAGATCGTATTCTCCACGCCGGTTGAGCCGAGGGGATTAAATGTAGAAGCATTGGAAGAAGAGGAAGAAATGTAGAAGATCGAAAGAAGGGCAGATATAAAAAACACCGCAGGCAGATACTTCACGGAATATTGTGAAAAACATCTGTCTGTGGTGTTTGGATTGCCAAGCGTTCGGAAACATCTGTCGGTGGCAAGTTCTCTGTATTAAGTGGATTTCTGATAGATCAGGCGGATATCCCCGTTTTGCAGTGTCGTATGCCCGCAGCAGGTGAAGCCTAATTTGGCAAGCAGATGCTGCATCGGGATATTATCATCGTGTGTATCGATTTTAATATTGGGGAACTGTTCATAAGCCCAGTTGAGGCAGAAGGTGGCAACGCCTTTTGTGTCCGGTGCGGTGGCAACTCTGTGAACAACGGCATAAGGATCAGGATTTAACCAGGAACCGTCAATGTTCCGGTAATCAGGATCTTCTTCCGGATGAAAATAGAATACACCGCCAATCTGTTCCTGACCATCAGCCTTTATGATACAGACATGTAAGCAGCCGGAGCGGATATCCTGTGTAGTCAGTTCTAATGGAGGATAGCTGTCCTTCCACTGGTCAGGGTTGCCGTGTTCTTTCATATATTCCCGGGCATAGGCATAGATTGCAAGGATGTCCGGAAGGTCATTCATTGTCGCTTTTCTGATCTGCATGAAAAATCTCCTTTCTATTCATTAAATGATATTTCGAATGATATTTTTAGAAAATATCTGGTATTATATCTCACCATGAAGCATAACATTTCCATTTATTTCCGTAACTGTGGGAATATCTCGATACTCCGCTCCAGAATCCCCTTCATGTAGGCAATTGCAGTTCCATAATTCGTGATCGGGATATCTGCGTCACCGGCGCATTTGAGACGGTATTTCATTTCCCGTTCGTTCAGCATACATCCGCCACAGTGGATGATCATCTTATATCTGGTCAGATCCAGAGGAAATTCAGTCCCGCTGGTAAATTCAAATGATACGTCTTTTCCGGTATATTCACGTACCCAGCGTGGCAGCTTGACAGTACCGATATCGTCGCACTGGCGGTGATGGGTACAGCCTTCACTGATCAGAATGGTATCCCCGTCTTCCAGTGTGTCTAATGCACGTGCACCTCGGACAACTGTTTCCAGATTTCCCTTGTATCTTGCAAAAAGAATGGAAAATGAAGTTAGAAGGATATCAGAAGGTGTATCTTTGTCAACTTCTTTAAATGCCTGACTGTCAGTGATCACAAGTGCAGGTTTTTTACCAAGTGAAGCCAGAGTGCTCTTAAGTTCGGTCTCTTTTACCACAATTGCAGTCGTACCGGCATCGAGAAGATCGCGGATCGTCTGCTGTTGTGGAAGAATTAATCTTCCCTTTGGTGCTGCCGAGTCGATCGGGACAACCAGTACGACGAAATCTCCGGGAGTTACAAGATCGCGCACAATGAATCTGGAAGAATCCTCAGAAGGGACCAGAGATCCGAGCCGTTCTTTCAGTTCATGGATATGAAGATGTTCTGTGGTATTGGTCCACAGAATGTTTTCCAGAGGAATCTTATATTTCAGATGCGTGGATACGATCATTTCCTGATGCGTGTGTTCGGACACCAGATCTGCTTTGTTGAGGACGAGCAGGAGCGGAATCTTCTTATCCTGTATGCGTGTAAGAATGGCATTGTCCTGTGGAGTGATTCCGGTGGTTCCATCGATCACGAGCACAGCAATGTCCGTCTTGTTCAGGACCTGATAGGCTTTCTGGATGCGGAGTTTTCCGAGCTCTCCCTCATCGTCGAGACCCGGAGTGTCGATCATGACAACCGGACCAAGCGGAAGCAGTTCCATGGATTTGAATACGGGATCGGTCGTGGTCCCGCGTACATCCGACACGATCGCAAGATTCTGTCCGGTAAGGGCATTGATCAGGCTTGATTTTCCGGCATTCCGTCTGCCGAAGATTCCGATATGTATCCGTTCTGAAGAAGGTGTGCTGTTTAAACTCATGCTGTGTTCCTCGCTTTCATAAATAATCAAAGAATTCTAATTGTTCAGGGAATCTCCCCGGTCAGTTACAACCTGATAACCGACAGATTTCATCCGCATTTCCAGACAATGCCTGCACTGGGCGGATTCATCTCCGGTACAGATCTTATTATCATATAGAAGATAATCTTTCCGGACTTCCGTCGGTGAAAGGTTCGGCATTACGACATTTGCCCCGGCCAGGATTCCGAGTTCGCGGCCTTTCGGATGAATGGTCCCAAGTGCGGTTGTGGCTGGAAGCAGTACTTTGGGGATCATCAGCCGGATCAGACCAAGCATATATAAGGTAAGCTCCAGTGTCCCGGCAGGTTCTTCGGCAAACGGCGTATCATGGTGTGGGATGAATGGACCGATGCCGATCATGTGTGGATTCAGTTCTTTCATGAAAAGCATGTCTTCCGCCAGATGTTCCGATGTCTGGTATGGAGAGCCAACCATGAATCCGCAGCCGACCTGATAACCGATGTCCTTTAGGTCACGCAGACACTGTTGTCTGTGTTCCGGACTAAGGTTCGAGGGATGAAGTTGTCTGTAATGTTCGTGGTTATAAGTTTCATGTCGCAGAAGATAACGGTCGGCTCCTGCATCGTAGTAAGCCTGATAGCTTTCTTTTGACTTTTCCCCGATGGAGAGCGTAATCGCACAGTCGGGATACTGCTCTTTGATCATCCGGATCAGATGGATGATGCGTTCATCTGTATAATATCCGTCTTCACCGCCCTGCAATACAAAGGTGCGGAAACCAAGTTCATATCCTTCCTTGCAACAGTTCAGAATGTCTTCTTCTGTCAGACGGTACCGGTGTGCGTTTCCATTGCTTTTCCGTATGCCGCAGTAGAGACAGTCGTTCTTACAATAGTTGGTAAATTCGATCAGCCCACGCACGTAGACGTCATGACCGTAATAGCGGTGGCGTTCTTCGCGTGCCAGGGAAAAGAGATATTCGGAAAGTTCCGGAGTGCGGCCCTCGATCAGTGCGATCCATTCTTCTTTGGTCAGTGTATGTTCCTTATGTAATTTATCAATTAGATTTTTGGGATTCTGGTTACCTGTATTCATTTATCGTTATCCTTTAATTGGTAGTTGTTGATAATCATCTCCATATAGTATATCATACTAATTAATAAGAGTAGACAATAAATTCATTGGAGACTTCGGAATGTAGTGTGGCAGCATAAAAAGGAAAGGAAACAAATTATGGGAATCGGCAAAAGAATATTAAATGTACTGATCGGAATATTGTTTATCATAAGTGTAACAGTATTAGGATCAAGTTTTCTGGCAAAACAGGTATTGGTGGATGCGATCAGTCAGGCGGGAATTGATACGGCGATCTCACACCGGATGATGGATGCGGTATTCGGTTATGCAGGAGCGGACGACACGGAATGGATCGCAAAGATCCAGAATAAGATCGAGAAAAACGGAGAAGTCCAGGCAATTACGCAAAAGATCATGAATGAGATGACAGACGATCTTTCCAGCGGAAAAGCATACAAAGACGTAGATGTGACAAAAGAACTGAACCAGCTTTTGGATGACAGTATGCAGGAAATCAAGGATACGAATCCGGAATTAAGTGATGATATGCTGGCAATGATGAAACAGCAGTTAGAGGAAGAACTGGTTGACGTGCAGGATGTGCTGAACAGTTATGCTTCAAATCTGTATGAGAATATGAATGATACCAGTACGGTGCAGGGAAAGGTTGCAAAGCTTTATACCGTATTATTGTCCACACCGTGCCGTGCGGCTGCGGGAGCAGCAATCCTGATCCTTGCGGTTCTGACGATTTTATTAGGCTATCCAAGATACAGAGGCCTTTTTTCACTTGGTGTAGAAGGTATGATCTGCGGCATTATCTTTGCGCCGGGAATCGGACTTATGGGAAATAAGGTGCTCAGCTTGCTGACGGACAGAATGCTTGGACGTACGATCGATGTGGATCTGAAGGCGTTCCTCTGGATGGGATGTATCTTTGCCGGGGCAGGTGTGGTATTTCTGCTTGCGGGACTGATCATGAGCTGGAAGGATGACCGGTAACAGATATTGGAGTAAATGAATATATTAATACACGAAAGCATTATTACTTTAAAAATAGGGTTATGTATTGTCCGAAGGATGTAGTGAAATTTTGCAAAGAATATTAAGTCAAAAAAGATAATAGAAGAAGGAACAATATAACATGGAAACACAACACATCATCCACAATTTCGAACCAATCTACAATGAACATTCCAAGATCCTGATGCTCGGAACTATGCCGTCGCCGAAATCCCGTGAGGTCGGATTCTATTACGGACATCCAAGAAACAGATTCTGGAAAGTTGTATCCGATGTATGTGAAGAATCGTATCCGGAGACAAGAGAAGACAAGATTGCATTTGCATTAAGAAATGGAATTGCAGTCTGGGATGTGCTGGCAGGGTGCGATATCAAAGGTGCAGATGACAGCAGCATCCGTAATCCACAGCCAAATGACTTAAGCCGGATCCTGGAATGTGCAGATATCAAAGCAATTTTTACAACAGGAGCGAAAGCATTTCAGTTATATAAGAAGTTTTGCTACCCGAAGACTGGAATTATGGCGATCGGATTACCGTCGACCAGTCCGGCAAATTGCAGAACGTCGTATGAACAGTTATATGAAGCATATTCTGAAATTAAGAAATATATATAACAATGATAGGAATTTCCTGAACTGAAAATTTCGTATGATACAGTAGTGGATGTGAATGGAAGAAAGAAGGAGCATTATAATATATGAACCGTGAAGAACGAGTGCGAATATTGATCGACTATCTGAAAAAAGAAAATACAGGCTATGCATCACTCGCCGATCCGGCAGATTATGCAGGCAGAAGAAGGCTTTTAAGAAGTCTTATGAACGTCCGCTGGCCAGGTGAAGCTGATCCGGAGTATATCCGCCTGCAGGATGAGTTATTACAGGAAGAAGCTGCGCAGAAAGAAGTCGTAGAGTGGGAAAAACTTCCGACGATCGATGGACAATTCCCGTGTGAGAGTATCAAGAATGTGGATAAAATCTCTCTCTGGCGTGGAGATATCACAAGACTTTCTATAGACGCAATTGTAAATGCAGCGAACAGCCAGATGCTTGGCTGTTTTGTACCATGCCACGGATGTATTGACAATGCAATCCATTCTGCAGCAGGAATCCAGCTTCGTAATGAATGTGCAGAAATTATGGAAGCACAGGGACATGAAGAACCGACCGGAAAGGCGAAAATCACGAAAGGATATAATCTTACGGCAAAACACGTCATTCACACCGTAGGTCCGATTGTTGGCATGCAGGTGACGAAAAAGCAGGAAGAAGAATTAAAATCGTGTTATCTGAACTGCATGAAGCTGGCGGAAAAAGAAGGACTTAAGTCGATTGCATTTTGTTGTATTTCAACGGGAGAATTTCATTTTCCGAATAAACTGGCGGCAGAGATTGCTGTGAAGACGGTGGATAAATATCTGTCTTCTTCCAAACTGGAGCGGGTAATATTCAACGTGTTTAAGGAAGAGGATTATAATATATATAAGAAGTTATTCGCATAAGATTAGAAAGTACGGAAGAGCGAAAAGATTTCCGGAAAATATATATGAACCAAATCAAGCAGCAAAGAGGATTGAGAATATCTGCCTGATTAACAAAAAGATATTATAAGTTTGTAATGAAAGAAGAGTAAAGAGACAAGAGAGGAAATAAAGAATGGACAATCTGGTATTCAGTTTAAATGCAACAGTCCCCATTTTCTTAATGATGGTACTGGGACTGTTCTTTAATAAAATCGGTTGGATGGACGAGGATTTTGCCAATAAGATGAATAAATTCGTCTTCCGTATCCCGTTGCCGGTATTATTATTCGGTGATCTGGAGGTCGTAGATATCAAGGAAGCATGGGATACGAAATTCGTGATCTTCTGCTTTATCATCACGCTGATCAGTATTACGATCGCAATCGGAATATCGTGTCTTCTGAAAGACAGAAGTGTTCAGGGAGAATTCATCCAGGGAGCGTACAGAAGCAGTGCGGCACTTCTTGGAATCGCATTTATCCAGAATATCTATGGGACTTCCGGACAGGCTCCACTGATGATCATCGGAAGCGTGCCGCTTTATAATATTATGGCGGTAGTGGTATTGTCGTTTTTTAAGCCTGGACAAAAAGGTTTGGATAAGGCATTGGTTAAGAGAACATTGTTTGGTATCGTGACGAATCCGATCATCATCGGTATTCTGGCAGGTCTTTTGTGGTCAGCATTAAAGCTTCCGATGCCGGTTATATTACATAAAGCAGTCAGCAGTATCGGTGCGGTATCAACACCTATGGGACTGATGGCGATGGGAGCAACATTTGATATTAAGAAAGCGTTCGGTAAGATCAAGCCGACACTGATTGCAACATTTATTAAACTGGTCGGATTCGTGAGTGTATTCATGCCGCTGGCAGTGGCAATCGGCTTCCGGAAGGAGAAACTGATCGCAATCTTAGTTATGCTTGGTTCAGCAACAACGGTCAGCAGTTACGTTATGGCTAAGAACATGGGACATGAAGGTGTTGTGTCATCGAGCGTAGTTATGCTGACGACGATGTGCAGTGCATTTACGTTGACGGGATGGCTTTATATAATGAAGAGTTTCGGGCTGGTGTAACTCCTTAAGAGTTTCTGAAAAATCCCTAAACTCCTTGACAAATGGGGACTTGATGGCTATCATATTCAGTAGTTTATATGTAAAGGCATTGAAGAAGAGGAGTACGCGTAAGTTCGTCCATACCAGAGAGAGTGATCCATCGGCTGAGAGACACTTAAGGAATACGAGACGTCGGAAGGTAGCTTCGGAGCCGGATGAATGAACCTGATACTTAGGATAAGACGGCAGTAGTTCATCCCGGAGTCGTTCCCGTTAAAGAATAAGATGAGATATATAGTGAAGACTTTCTTCCTATATAATGAAGGTGGTACCGCGACTACAATCGCCCTTTACGTTGATGTAAAGGGTTTTTTCATTTGACTAAAAAATGTGAAAAAAGTGTGAAATGAGGAGGAAACTATGAGCGAAAACCTGGAAAAGACTTACAATCCCAAAGCGATTGAAGCAAAATTATATGAAAAATGGTGTGATAACAAATATTTCCACGCCGAAGTAGACAGAAGCAAGAAACCATTTACCACAGTAATGCCGCCACCGAACATTACAGGTAAGCTTCACATGGGACATGCCCTGGATAATACACTGCAGGACATCCTGATCCGTTATAAGAGAATGCAGGGATACAATGCACTCTGGATTCCGGGAACAGACCATGCGGCTATCTCTACAGAAGTTAAGGTTACAAACCAGTTAAAAGAAGAAGGAATTGACAAGAAAGAATTAGGAAGAGAGAAATTCCTGGAAAGAACATGGCAGTGGAAAGAAGAATACGCCGGAACGATCGAAGGACAGCTGAAAAAATTAGGCGTATCCTGTGACTGGGACAGAGAACGTTTCACAATGGACGAAGGATGTTCCAAAGCTGTAGAAGAAGTATTCATCAAATTATACAACGAAGGATATATTTACAAAGGATCCAGAATCATCAACTGGTGTCCTGTATGTAAGACTTCTCTTTCTGATGCAGAGGTTGAACATGAGGAACAGGACGGATTCTTCTGGCACATCAAATATCCAATCGTTGGAACAGATGATTATCTGGAAATCGCAACCACACGTCCGGAGACATTACTTGGAGATACTGCAATCGCAGTTCACCCGGATGATGAAAGATACAAAGACATTGTAGGAAAAATGTGTAAACTGCCACTGACAGACAGAGAGATTCCGATCGTTGCCGACTACTATGTAGACAAAGAGTTCGGAACAGGTGCGGTTAAGATCACACCTGCACATGACCCTAATGACTTCGAAGTTGGAAAACGCCACAACCTGCCAGAGATCAACATCATGAATGATGATGCAACGATCAACGAGCAGTACGGTGGAAAATACGCCGGAATGGAACGTTACGAAGCAAGAAAAGCAATGGTAGCTGATCTGGAAGAGCAGGGCTATCTGGTAAAAGTAGTTCCACATTCTCATAATGTAGGAACACATGACCGTTGCCACACAACTGTAGAGCCAATGATCAAGCAGCAGTGGTTCGTTAAGATGGAAGAGCTTGCAAAACCAGCCATCGAAGCGATCAAGAACGGTGACTTAAGATTCGTTCCGGAACGTTTCAACAAGATCTACCTGCACTGGCTTGAGAATATCCGTGACTGGTGTATCTCACGTCAGATCTGGTGGGGACACAGAATCCCGGCTTATTACTGCGACGAATGTGGTGAAGTAGTTGTCGGACACGGTGCACCGGAGAAATGCCCGAAATGCGGATGCACACACTTTACACAGGACGAAGATACACTGGATACATGGTTCAGTTCAGCACTGTGGCCATTCTCAACACTCGGATGGCCGGATAAGACAGAAGATCTGGATTACTTCTATCCGACAGATGTCCTGGTAACAGGTTATGACATCATCTTCTTCTGGGTAATCCGTATGGTATTCTCAGGATACGCACATACTGGAAAGGCACCATTCCATACAGTATTTATCCACGGTCTGGTTCGTGATTCACAGGGACGTAAGATGAGTAAATCTCTTGGAAATGGTATTGATCCACTGGAGATCATCGATCAGTATGGTGCAGACGCACTCCGTATGACACTGATGACAGGTAATGCACCTGGTAACGATATGCGTTTCTACAATGAACGTGTAGAAGCAAGCCGTAACTTTGCAAACAAAGTATGGAATGCTTCCAGATTTATCATGATGAACTTAGGCGACAAAGAGCTGAAGAAACCGGCTGACTTCACGGTGCGTCCGGCTGACAGATGGATCATGTCCAAGTGCAATAACCTTGTAAAAGATGTAACAGAGAACATGGATAAGTTCGAACTTGGTATCGCACTTTCCAAAATCTATGACTTCTTATGGGATGAGTTCTGTGACTGGTATATCGAGATCGCAAAATACCGTATCTATCATGCAGAGGAAGATCCACAGGGAGCAAATGATGCATTATGGACACTGAAAGAAGTATTGAAGAAATCTCTGAAACTGCTTCATCCATATATGCCATTCGTTACAGAAGAAATTTACAGCAAGTTAGTACCGGAAGAAGAGTCACTTATGATGTCCGACTGGCCGGTATATGAAAAAGACGGGAACTTCCCGATGGCTGAGAACATTGTAGATCACTACAAAGAGGTCATCCGTGGTATCCGTAACGTACGTGCAGAGATGAATGTTCCAAATTCAAGAAAAGCAACTGCATATGTAGTATGTGAAGATGAACAGCTCGGATCAGGTCTTGCAATGTTAAGTAATGCGGCACAGAATATGGCAGCACTTAACAAACTGGTACTTCAGAAAACTACAGACGGTATTGCAGAGGATGCAGTATCTATCGTAGTTCCGGATGCAACCGTATACCTTCCACTGGAAGAGCTGATTGATTTTGAACAGGAAATCGAACGTCTGACAAAAGAAGAAACAAGACTTACAAAAGAGATCGCACGTTCTAACGGAATGCTGAATAACGAAAAATTCGTAAGCAAAGCACCTGCTGCAAAGGTTCAGGAAGAAAGAGACAAACTGGAGACTTACCAGCAGATGATGGCACAGGTAAAGGAAAGACTGGAAGGCTTAAGAAAAAAACAGTCCTAATCCTGTAAATAATTAGACCTATAAACAATAAACAGATTCCGCAGCTATCGGTAACAGGATGGCTGCGGATTAGATATCAAAGGGGATTATATGAAACGATTTCAAGGGAAAAAACTTCAGGTAAAAAAACCGGATATCAGGGGTAAAATCCGCAAAATAAAAAATTTGAAGAAAGAGGATGTCATTGCATACTGGAAAGGCAGACATGAACGACGTGAGAGAATACTGGAAGCAAGACGCAACAGCGCATTTGCAAAGAAGATGCAGCCGGTCTATGCATTCATGAACCGATTCTCTTTGATATTTCAAGCATTGCTTGCATGTATCATTAACTTTACAATAGAAGCCATTTCCAGACATTCTATTGTGGCAGCCTGGTCATATATGACTGGAACACCGCTGGTCTTTCTGTATAATGCATTTATGATCTTTGTGACATTTTCGATTGTGTATCTGTTCAAGCGAAGGATATTTGTCAGGATTATTGTCAGTGCAATATGGATTATTATTGGTATTGCGAATGGATATATCCTGTTAAAGCGTGTAACACCGTTTAATGCACAGGATCTTAAGATTGCAGATGACGGAATCGCGCTGATCAGTAAATACTGTAATGGTTTTGAAATTGTGGTATTGTCGGTCGGTATCGTTGCACTTTTCATCTGGCTTGTCTCGATGTGGAGACGTGGCGGACAGTATACCGGAAAGGTACATCATCTTCTGGCGGTGATCGGAATTGTAGTATGTGGTGTACTTTATACATTTGTTACTAATATGGCAGTGGATAAGAGAGTTGTATCCACATATTTCGGTAATATTGCATTTGCATATGAAGATTATGGTCCTCCATACTGCTTTGCGGCAAGTCTTTTCAATACCGGAATCAGTGAGCCGAACGGGTATACGAAGAAGGCAATGGCAAAGATAGATAAAGACGGAGAGCTTACTAAGAGTACAACAAGCCGTTCTTCGGATGAACTTCCGAATATCATCGTAGTGCAGTTAGAGTCATATTTTGATGTGGCGAATGCGGAGTTCTTTACAACATCTGAGGATGCATGTCCGAACCTGCATAATTTGTATCAGAATTATTCATCCGGCTATTTTAAAGTACCGTCTGTAGGAGCTGGTACAGCTAACACAGAGTTTGAAGTTTTGACAGGTATGAATCTTAGATATTTCGGACCTGGAGAATATCCGTATAAGACATATACAAAGAAGCGTCCGACAGAAAGCGCTGCAACAGCACTTGCTTCACTTGGATATGGAACGCATGCATTGCACGATAATACAGGAAACTTCTATAGCCGTGCAGAAGTATATAACAACATGGGCTTTGATACATTTACCAGCAAGGAATTTATGAATGTCCTTCAGACAACAGAGAATGGATGGGCAAAAGATGAGATCCTGACACAGCATATCATGGAGGCCATGGATACGACAAAGCAGGAAGACTTTGTATTTACAGTTAGTGTACAGGGCCATGGAAACTATCCGGAGACACAGCTGATTGAAAATCCAAAGATCAAAGTAGAAGGAATAGAAGACGAAGCTCTGAAGAACAAATGGGAATATTATGTTAACCAGGTTTACGAGATGGATCAGTTCGTAGGCGATCTGATCAAAGCGGTAGAAGAAAGAAATGAGCCGTCTGTAGTAGTATTCTACGGGGATCATCTTCCAACGATGGGACTGAAAGCAGAAGATTTAAAGAGCCGTTACTTATATAATACGAACTATGTAATCTGGGATAATATAGGACTTCAGAAACAGGATAAGAATATTCCTGCTTACCAGCTGATGTCAGAGGTGCTGAACAAACTGGATATTCATTCCGGTACGGTATTCAATTATCACCAGCAGAGAAAGGGAACGAAGAATTACCTTTCAGATCTTGAACTTTTGCAGTATGACATCCTGTACGGAAAGCAATACGTATACAATGGAAAACCACCGATCACGAAAGGACATATGGTGATGGGAATCCGTGATGTATCGCTGAGCAGTATCGTTCCACAGCTTAATAACGGATACAGCTTATATGGTGAAAACTTTACGAAGTACAGCCGTGTCTATGTCAACGGAGAAAAACAAAAGAGCAGTTTCCTGAATAATACACGTATCAATCTGTCGGAGACAGAACTGAAAGACGGAGATGTGATCCAGGTAGGACAGGTTGGATCCAGTGATACAATCTTCAGAATGTCAGATAAATACACATATCAGAACGGACAGCTTGTCAAGCAGGAAGGAACTGCGACAGATAAGAATAAGTCTTGGGTGGATCAGGATTATGATGTTAAATAAAAAGACAATAGAAGAATATACGTATGAAGATGCGACAGCGTATATAGAAGAACTTCCGAAGTTCGCCAGAAAACATACACTGGAACATACGAAATTATTTTTAAAAAGATTAGGTAATCCGGCCGTGGACAGAAAAGTTGTCCATGTGGCCGGAACAAATGGAAAAGGGTCTGTATGTGCATACTTACAGGCCATACTTATGGCAGAGGGGAAGAGAACAGGGTTCTTTACATCCCCTCATCTTGTATCTGTAAATGAGAGGATACGGGTGAACAACGTACAGATTGATAATGCGACATTTCTGGAAGTCTTCCGTGAGGTGTTAGAAACGGTACAGCAGATGGTGGAAGAAGGAATTGAACATCCATCTTATTTTGAATTTTTGTTTGGAATGGGAATGAAAGCATTTGAAAAGACGGATGTGGAATACATTATTCTGGAGACCGGACTTGGCGGCAGACTGGATGCGACAAATGCAGTTGAAAAACCTGCAGTATCCATCATTACATCCATCAGTCTGGATCATACGGCGATTCTTGGAGATACGATTGAAAAGATTGCGGGTGAGAAAGCAGGAATTATAAAAAAAGATGTACCGTTATTCTTTGACGGAAGTAATAAAAAAGCTTCGGCGGTCATAAGAAAAGCAGCAGAAGAGCAAGGCACATCTTGTAGAGAAGTTACGAAAAATGCGTATGAAATTCTGGAAGTTCATCGTAAATATATTGCATTTTCCAGACGGAGTGCGTATGATAAAG
>JBNMJT010000050.1:0-15481 GCA_050873945.1 Dorea sp. | reverse complement strand
TTAAGTATTACCAGCACCTTCTCCACATTCACTGGAAAGGATTCCTAACTTTTATTCCGTGGGTATCGTATGCTGTAATGATTCAATAGTGGAACCGTAACCTTTGTGATACCGGAAGTGTATAGAAGCACCGGAAAATCAAGACTTATATTATAATTTTCCGGTTATACGTAAAGGTTATAAAAAAAAGCAGTAGATTTACAATACTTATCGCTAGTTTCTGTACAGTGGTGGCTTTACTCTGTTACCGCCTCCGCTATTAAATTGATTAACTTCCGCAGCCAGTCACGACTTGAAGAACCGAGAGGCCACCCCCGTTAATCAGTTAAATAGCAACTCACTCCCGGTTCTTATTATAAATAAACATCCAAAGTGCCATCGCACATATAATTACATACCCAAGCACACTATACCGATCCGGCACCTGTCCGAACAGGAAGAATCCGAGGATTGTAGAGAAGATAATCTGCGAATAATCGTAGATGGAGATTTCTTTCGCAGGTGCATGATAATAAGCCGCCGTAATTCCAAACTGTCCGCCCGCAGCTGCAAGTCCCGCACCAAGAAGCGTCAGAATCTGCAATCCACTCATCGGATGAAAATCCAGGATCAGATATGGCAATGTAACCACGCAGGAGAATCCAGAGAAGAAAATCACTACCGAAGATCCTTTCTGCCCTCTCTGTCCCAGGATGCGCACCATCGCATAAGCGATACCTGCGCAGATTCCGCCGCTCAGTCCGATCAGGGAAGGTACCAGTGCCATATTCGTAAATGTCGGCTTGATCACAAACAGACTTCCGATGAATGCTCCTGCAACCGCGAGTCCCTGCGCCGGAGTCATCTTTTCTTTCAGTAATAAAAAGGAAAAGATAATAACGAAGAATGGCGACATCTTGTTCAGCATTGACGCATCTGATAATACCAGATGATCCACCGCGTAGAAGTTACACAGGATACCTACCGTACCAAATGTCGCACGCAGGATCATATACTTTAGATTGCCCTTTTCAATCTTAAATCCGTCTCCACTTCTTAAAATCATTACCAAAGCAATAAAAAAAGCGACCAGATTTCTGAAAAAACTCTTCTGTACCGAAGGCAGATCACCGGACAGCCTTACAAACGCATTCATGAATGCAAATGACAGTGCTGATAATGTAATAAAAAATATTCCTTTGTATCTGGAATTCATACTATACACTTCCTCATCATTTATTGTTTTTATATCTTATGCTATGCCAATTATCTTACCACGAAAAATTTTGCATGTGAACATATCCAACTGTTGGACTTAATTTTATACAACCTTTTCCAATCAACACTGTCTCCTGATCTTTCATAAGACTTATATCTTACATATTTATCAAGCACATAACACTTTACATACTTTGTAATCCATATTCCTTTCCTATGCTACACTTCTTTTACATTGTCGTATTTCTCCATAAAAGCCTTCATCTGTTGATAGAATTCCATAGGCAGATATGATAAAATATTCCTGGATAACGAAAGGAGAAATGCAACGTGAGACCTCTCGAAACATTTATAGAACAACGCAAAGAACGCTTCGTCAAAAACAGTCTGATGTCCGACGAATTTCTGGATTTTATTAATAAAAATATGAAACCGATCGAAAAACTGATGTCCTATTATCAGTGTGCCATCATGGAAGTCGAGACCAAATTCAAGGTGCTGAACGAACAGTATTCCCTGGAATATGACCGCAATCCGATCGAAGATATCAAATCTCGTGTCAAATCCATGGAAAGCCTGATCAAAAAGGTCCGCAAAAAAGATATTCCGATCACTCTTTCTTCGATTGAAGAAAACATCCATGACATTGCCGGCGTCCGTGTCATCTGTTCTTTTCCGGATGATATCTATATGCTTGCAGACTGCCTGCTTTCTCAGGATGACATCACACTTCTTGAGAAAAAGGATTATATCAAGAATCCGAAACCGGGTGGATACCGCAGTCTTCATCTGATCGTCAGTGTACCAATCTTTTTACAGGACGGAAAGCGTAACATGACGGTAGAAGTACAGCTTCGTACGATTGCCATGGATTTCTGGGCAAGTCTGGAACACAAGCTTCGTTATAAGAAAGATATCCCGGCTGACAAAGCCAAATATCTGGAGGATGAAATGCTTGCGTGTGCACAGATCAGTGCCGACCTGGATATGCGGATGCAGAATGTCCGTAACGTAATAGCCGAGAATACAATACCGGATGAGCGACCTTCCTTATTGGAAGAATTATTATAAAATACAAATTTATAAAAACATGTTCAAAAAACACAGAGCGGAGGCGAAAAAGATGAGCATATATGAATATGATGAAGAAAAACATATACGTATGGAACGGGAAGATGCAAAAGCTGAGGGCTTCGCAGAAGGAATTTCTCAGGGTGTTACTCAAGGAAGAACTGACCATTTGGCAGAACAAGTCAAAAAGAAACTATCTAAGAACAAATCGCCAGAACAAATTGCAGATGAGTTAGAAGAAGATATTATCACAGTACGGGATATTATTTCTAAAATTGAATCTGAAGAATAAAGTTGTTAACTGAAGGGGCACATCTAAATAAGATGTGCCCTATGTTTTACAGACTTTCCTTTCAGGTTGAGACTCTTCAACTCGCATCACAGGATATATTTTTCAATTGCTTTCGCTACTCCGTCCTCATCATTCGGTGCTGTAACATCATCTGCCACTGCGATCACTTCATCCAGAGCATTTCCCATGGCAATTCCAAGTCCTGCTTCTTTTAACATCTCAATGTCATTCTCGCTATCACCGATCGCCATGATATCTTCTTTTGGAATACCCAGATATTTACTCATAAAACGGATTCCCGATGCTTTACTGACTCCCGCCTTGTTAAATTCCAGATTGGCAAACCCTCCGTCTACCACGTGGATATCCGGAAGCTTCTTAAGATACTGATTTACTTCTTCACGGTTCAGGTACTCCCCGTCTTCTTTCATCTGGAAATTCAGTGTTACTTTCAGAATGTCTACTTCATTCTTACGGACAAATTCAACGATATCATCCAATGGTTCACAGGTCTCATCAAGAACTTCCTTGACATAATCCGGCACAGCCATATTCCTGATGTAACTCTGACATTTTTTCTCTGTGTAATTGCCGCCATTCATCTGTACGTTCAAATGGATGCCCCGTTCCAGGACATAGGCAAATACCTCCAGCATCTCCTCTGTATCCAGACATTCCTCATACAGTGTTTCTTTTGTTTCGGTCTTATACGCTGCACTTCCATTACATGTAATTACATATGGAATATCCACATCCTTCAACTGATCTAACGGCAGGCTGCTGTAATCCCTTCCCGATGCCAGCATAATCGTAACGCCTTTTTCCTGTGCCTTTTTCATTGCCTCGATCGATGACATACTTACCTTGCCATCTGATCCAAACAATGTTCCATCCACATCTAATACTAATAATTTCATCTTTTTCATCAATAATTACTTTACGCTGTATACATACGCTCCATATGGCTTCAGTGTCATCTCATGCGCAAATGTCTCCGGCGCATCCGCATAGTTGCTGATCACCAGTCTGCTCTCTTCTGCCTGTACTTTGTCATCTACATGATAAGCAACCGTCTCATCTGTAAAGTTCGCTACAACGACCAGTGTCTCATCCTGCCCTTTTCTTAAGTATGTATATACCTGTTCGTTGTCTGCGTCCAGAAGCTCGTAAGTACCTTCTGTGATCACCGGCATCTCGTGACGGAGTCTGATCAGTTTCTGATAGTAATAGAATACGGAATCTTTGTCTTCCAGACATTTCTCTACATTGATCTCTTTGTAATTATCAATCACATCGATCCATGGTGTTCCGTCTGTGAATCCCGCATTCTTGGAATCATCCCACTGCATTGGAGTTCTTGCGTTGTCACGGGATTTCAGTCTGAGTAACTCTAATGTATCTTTTGCTGTAAATCCTTTTCTTCCTGTAAAGTCTTTAAAGATATCCAGAGCTTCGATGTCGCGGTAATCTTCGATCTTGTCGAAATGTGCATTTGTCATACCCAGTTCTTCTCCCTCGAAGATGTATGGTGTTCCCTGCATCATGTGAAGAACTGTTCCGAGCATCTTTGCTGAGATCACGCGGTACGCAGGACTTTCGTTACCGAATCTTGTAACGGCTCTTGCCTGGTCATGGTTGCTCCAGTAGAGACTGTTCCATCCGTCACACGCCGCCATCTTCTCCTGCCATTCTGTCATGACTTTCTTAAGATCGGTAAGTTTTACTCTTGTTCTTGCATATTTTCCATTTTCATCATAGTCCAGATGCATGTGGTCAAAATGGAATACCATGTTCAGCTCCTTATTCGCTGCTGCGGTATAAGGCACTGCCTCGTCTGCACTTGTATGTGGAGCTTCACCGACTGTCATTACGTCGTATTTGCTCAATACTTCTCGGTTCATCTCCTGTAAGAATTCATGCACTCTCGGTCCGCTTGCACATCCGGCATAGTAGCTTCCGTATGCTTTATTCTGGATCACCGGACCATCCGGATATGCCGGATCTTTGGAGATCAGTGTGATAACATCCATACGGAATCCATCGATTCCCTTATCCAGCCAGAATCTTAAGATGTCGTATACTTCTTCTCTTACCTTCGGGTTCTCCCAGTTTAAGTCCGGCTGTCCTTTTGCGAACAGATGCAGATAATACTGTCCACATTCTTCTACATATTCCCATGTCGAACCACCGAAGCTTGATCCCCAGTTGTTCGGAACTTCATCTTTCCAGATGTAATAATCATGGTACGGATTGTCTTTGCTCTTCTTTGCTTCTTCAAACCAGTGATGTTTATCAGAAGTGTGGTTTACTACCAGATCCAGAATGATCTTGATGCCATGCTTGTGTGCTTCTGCAAGGAGACTGTCGAAATCTTCCATCGTTCCAAGAGACGGTTCGATCTCTCTGTAATCAGAAATGTCGTATCCGTTGTCTACCTGTGGTGACTTGAAGATCGGATTCAGCCAGATTACATCAATTCCCAGCTTCTCAAGATATGGAAGCTTCTCTTTCAGTCCGTTCAGATCTCCGAATCCGTCTCCGTCAGAATCACGGAAGCTCTTTGGATATACCTGATATACTACACTTTTCTTCCACCATGCTGTCATATTACTCATCTTCTTCATCCCCGTCATCTGCTGCAATATCATTTACATACTTCATTTCATTTTTAGACTCTTCCACGATTTCACGCATACGCTCTACGCTGATGTATTCGTCCTGGTCTTCCATTGCGATCTGGAAAGCCAGTGGAAGGTTCATTCCACTTATGATATGTGTATGTGGACGGTTTCTGTATTTGAAAAACTGCTGATTGACACTTCCAGAAGTGAGGTCGGTCAGAATGACAACCTCATCTTCGTCTGCAAATCCATTCATCAGTGTCTCTACAGCCTCTTCGATCGGCTGATTGTCTACATATGCAGACAGTGCAATTGTCTCCTGCGCACCGCCGGATACGAATGCAAGTGTATCTTTTAAGCCTTCTGCCATTCTGTGATGGGAAGCTGTTACTAAAATTCTCTTCATAATCTATCTACCAGACCTTTCTATCTACTACCATTTCAACGATTCAGACTCGTTTCTCTTTTCCAGTTTCGTCTTCTTCTCATTCCGTCTTCAGTCTTCTATACAGTAAGAATTCCGAAGAATGAGCATACCAGTGCGATTACAATAATAAGAAGGATCAGCTTGGTCGGAGTCCATTTCTTATTTCCTAATAATTTGTAAACCAGTAATGTAAGCAGTACCGGGAGTAATGCAGGCATGATCTTGTCTAAGATGTCTGCCTGGAGGGCAAGCTTAACTTCGCCGACTTTGAACTTCAGTCCCGTCTGTATGTTGACAGACGTTGCGATCAATGCACCGACAACGCTCAGTCCCATGATGGAAGCTGCTTCTGTGAATACGGATAATTTCTGTCCTAACTTTGTGATCATGTTTGTTCCTGATTTGTATCCTACTTCGAAGAGTTTTGATTTTACAAACCAGAAAGCGATGTTGCAGATCAGCCAGATGATTGCTCCAAGCGGGTTGCCCTGCTGAGCCATGTAACCTGAAATTGATCCGATAATCGTCGGCCAGAGTACCCATACCAGTGTGTCTCCGACTCCGGCAAAAGGTCCCATCAAACTGGTCTTTAATGACTGAACTGTTTCTTTTGCTTCGATTCCGTCTTTTTCTTCGATTGCAAGTGTTGCACCAAGGATTACACTTGACATTGCTGTTGTTGAGTTATAGTAATTGAAGTGGTTATTCAGTGCTGCCTTGTATTCGTCGTCATTTTTGTAAATCTTACGGAGAACCGGTGCCATTGCCCATGCAACCGCCGGTCCCATCTGAGACTCATAGTTGAAGATGTTACAAGCCATGAAGTTGTATCTTGCTGCGGTTCTTCTTAAGTCTTTTTTCGTTACTTTATATCTTCCGTCTTCTGTCTGATTGATTTCATTATTGTTCATCTCATTACTCATCAAAATCATCTCCCATCTCGTCTACTGCTGCTGTATTTGCTGCTGCCATAGCAGGTGCTTCTGTTTTCTTAAGTTCATTTGTGAAATACCAGAATGCTGCTGCGAATCCTACGATCGCGATTCCAAGCACCGGTACATTTAAGTATGCGGAAAGTACGAATCCTACTAATAAGAATGGAAGGAACTTCTTAACCGGCATATAACGCATTAACATTCCGATACCTACTACAGGAAGCATTCCTGCTGCGATGGAAAGACCATTTGTTACCCATTCCGGGATAAAATCAAGGATAAAGTTTACTACATTTGCTCCAAAAGCTACAACGATGATCGTCGGGATCATTGTCTGAAGGGAACAGATTGCAGGTCCAAGCCATGCCTCGCGGTTCATCTTGCCCCATTTACCTGCGTTGTTATCATTCTGCATCTTATGTGCTACGAAGTTGTTTACAATACGCACAACTACTTCTAACTGGATGGCCAGAAGTCCTACCGGAAGACCTACAGCGATCGCTGCATCCGTACCGGTTCCGGTTCTGACTGCGATAAATGTTCCGATGATGGTTGCAAGTCCGTAGTTCGGTGCAGATGCGCCTCCAAGTGCTGCAACTCCAAGTGACATTAACTGGAATGTACCACCGATCATAAGACCTGTATTCATATCTCCCATGATCAGTCCTGAAATCATTCCGACGATTACTGAAAACCAGGAAAGTACGACCGGTCCGTTCTGGTCGATGGTCATATACCCGGCTAAAATTGTGATTAAAATATTTTGTATCATTGCCATAGTTCTTTTACCTCGATCTCATTACTTATGTATGTATTATATCTTTACTAATCTCTTATCGTTATCTTAGTATGCTTCTTCTGCATCAGTTGGGATGTACTGGATCACTACCGGAACCCCTTTGCTCTTGATCGTCTCAAGATCTGCTTTTTCTTTTTCATTTAATGCGATGAATTTTGTAACAGGCTCTCTTCCGTCTTCGTTGAAGATGATTCCAAGGTCAACTTTCGGGATCTCAACTCCGCCTTCCATCAGTTTGATCAGTGTCTCCGGCTCTTTTACGAGAACGAATACTCTCTGTCCGTCATATTTTCCAGCCTTGAAGTTCGTAATTGCTGTCTCTGTGCTGATGACAGATACGCCTGTTCCTGCCGGTTTTGCCATTCTCATACTTGCTTTGATATCTTCGTTGTTGCAGAGGACATCGTCAACAACCATGAATCTCTTTACCTGAAGTGCAGGTGCCCACTGATTAACTACCAGTCCGTGAATAAGTCTCTGATCAATTCTTGCTAATACTACCATTTTGTTTTCCTCCTGAATTTTAAAAATTTGAAAAATATTTATGTTGTATTTATGTAAATCCTATGAAGTTCGGTTTTGATGCTTTTTGGTATCGATACCAAAAAATTTCTTTTAAAAACCAGCACCCTTTTCGCACTGGTCTTTTTCTATGTTGACTGCCTGATAATGAGTTCCAGATCCAATTCGGTTCGTTTGATCTCTCCTGGTTCTTCTTTTAACTGTCTTATCATCTCTTTTGCGGCATATTCGCCTTCTGTCTGTACCGGCTGTCTGATCGTTGTAAGCGGTACCTGTAATAGCGAAGCGATCGGCTGATCGTCCACTCCCATGATTGCCAGATCCTCCGGAACTCTGATTCCGTGATCCATGGCTTCCATCAGCATTCCCGTCGCGACTTCATCACTTCCGGCGATGATGGCATCCGGCTTTTCATTCATCTTAAGGATCTCTCTTATGACGTTCCTTCCGTCTTCCATCGTTCCGATATGTGAGTACAGCCAGTTCGGATTCGCTGCGATCCCGCGGTTACTAAGTGCTTCTACATATCCGCGGTAACGATCGCTGTTGATGTTGATTCCTTTGTCCTGAAGTACTACCGCCTTACTTCCTGTACAGTAGGCAATCTTCTTATATCCTTTATCAAGTAAATACTCTGCTGCCCTGTAAAATCCATCGTATTGTCTGCTGCAGATGGTTGCAACCTGTGCATCCCCGTTATACTCATTGCAGACAACGATCTTGCCATATTGTTCATAGGCTTTTAACTTCTCCCAGTCATTCTCGATCGCACAAAGGATAATCCCGTCTGCATGGTGCATCCGCACCAGCTCCATCGCCTCTTCTTCTCTGTCCCGTTCTCCGTATGTCTGGGTGATGAGTGTACGGTAATTATACTTTCTGCAGGTTCTCTCGATCGAATCGACCAGGTATGCAAAAAAGCTGTTTGTGATCGTCGGTACGGATACTGCGATGTTCCCCGATCCGGAGCCTCTCATCTGTCTTGCTGCCTGTAACGGGCTGTAGCCAAGTGCATTCATGGCATCCATGACCCTGCGCTTCTTGTCTTCCGACACATGAGGCTTATTATTGATGACTCTCGAAACCGTTGATACCGATAACCCTGACAATTTTGCTACGTCTGATATCGTTGCCAATTCTTCTTTCACCTTGCTCTCTGTCTTTGTTTTCCTTTTGTGACTTCATCATAGTACCATTTTTTTGATTTGTAAAGGCGAAAATTGGTAACGATACCAATTTTGGAAAATGCAACAAAAAAGCACTGTGAAATTTGGTAATATTTCACAGTGCTTTATCACTACAACATTCTAAAGTAACCATCTCTATACGTTTTCAATTATTTAAATGATCCCGCCAGAAATCCACCAAGGGTCAGCCAGATGATAATGGCAATCGGAATTAAGATCCGGAATTTCACCTTTCTTGTCTTATGATGAAATGCGATCATCCCCACAAATGAACCAAATGCTCCTCCCGCGAATGCAATCCCAAGAAGCGTTGCCTCCGGAATCCTCCACTGATGCCGTACTGCCTTTGCTTTATCCAGTCCATATAATAAAAATGCAACAATATTTATTACTATCAGATAATACGATAATGGTGTTGCCGCCGTAAGTAATTTTGCCATCTTCTGCTCCCCTCCTTCAGTATCTCTATTGTAGCTTACCTTTGTTAAGCTTTCAATCCATTTTACATATTTATATACAGAACCCGGTTCAAAAACGCTCTTTACTCCGGAATCTTAATTTTCCAGATCCACATCCAATATCCGGAAATGATTCCGCTTCACTTCGATCAGCCCGTCCTTCTGCATTTTCCCCAGTTCATTTGACATTGCTGAACGGTCTACACCGAGATAATCGGCAAGCTGCTGCCTGTTATACGGAATATCGAACTCTTCCTTTTCACTCTCCATTGCCTGATAAGACAGATAAGACAATAACCGTCCCCGGATCGTCTTTGATGAAGTATGAAAGATACGTCTGGACAGATTCAGGTTCTTCTGCGCCGATATCGCAAGCAGGTTCTGCACCAGATTCTGATGAAACTCACACGCATTCGGACACACTTTTAAGATCTTTCTCACATCCAGGAATAATACTTCGCAGTCCGACATCGCAATTACATTGACCATCAGCTTCTCATCCAGTGCACAGGCATATGTCTCTGCAAAGATCTGCCCTTCTTTTACATAATCCAGGACACTTCTGTTTCCCCAGATATCATCGTTTTCAATCAGGGCATTTCCTTTTAACATCACTCCGATCGATGCAACTGTATCCCCCGCATGAAAGATGATCTCGTCTTTCTGATATTTCTTCTTCTTCGCACTTAAGCAATTCAGCATAGAAGACACTTCTTCTTCCGTTGCCCCTGCGAAGATCTCTGTCTTTGTTAATGCTTTTAAATTTACGCCTTCCATCCTTTTCCCCTCTCTACATCACAGTCTGATACAAGAGCACCATAAGCGGCATCGTTATGATCGATAACAGTGTTGTCATAACATTGATCGCACTGGCGTATTTTGAATCATTTCCATATACCTGACACATCTGCGTGATCGTTGAAGCCGATGGCGTGATCACCGCAAGGAATACGATCAGCAACAGTTTCTTTCCATCCGGATGCATATTCACAAGTCCGCTTATCTTCAGGATTACCAGCGATATCACCGGTACCACAAGCAGTCTCAGAAATGAAATAAAATACACTCTCATATTTTCAAATATATTCCTCAGATTCATCTCCGCGATCAGCATTCCCGTTACGATCATGCTTGCCGGCCCGATCATACTTCCCACTGAACTCAGTGCCTGATCTACGAGTCCCGGCAGTCTGATCCTTGTAAAAAACAACACAACTCCGGCAAATACCGAGATCATATTGACATTAAAGACAATCTTTTTTAAGTCCCACTTTTCTTCCCGGCTGATCGTAGTCTTACAGTGCGTCCACAAAAATACCAGCTGCACACTCATGAACACGCAGCCATACAGTACCCATTCTTTTCCCAGGATAAAGGATACCAGCGGCACAATCAGATTGCCCGAATTCGAATAATAGACGGATGTCATCTCTACTTCATTCAGTTTCAATACCTTTCCTGCAAAGCACACGGCTGCCAGTAACACAACCTGTAATAATACCGATGCGGCAAATACCAACAAAAGTTCCTTTACCTTTTCACTCGTATAATCCACCTGAAATGCATTAATGATCACACATGGGATGACAAGATATAATACAATTTTAGAAATAACTTTACTGTCCTCTCCCTTTAATAATCCGGTCTTTACAATGATATATCCCATCAGGATCATAAGGAACAATTCCACGATCTGTTCCATTAAAAGTATACTGATTTCCATAATAATCTCTCTTTCCTTTTACAGTCCTACCGAAAATCATATACACTTTCCCATCGGTTGTCAATCTTCGGACCTCCCGGCATTCTTCCGTCCCGCTTCTATTAATCCTACTTATATCAGTCAGTTATTTATCATTCCTATATTGATTCCTTCTATCTATAAGACTATAATAGTGTTTATAATATGCAAAACAGGCAGTGTAAAATACAGGGAGGAACATGAGATGAAATATAAGAATATTATTTTTGACTTTGGAAACGTAATTGGACAGTTTAAAGGAGATTATATCCTGGGAAAATTTGCTTCCACACCGGAGGATTATGATATTCTTGCCAATGCCATCTTCAAGAACTGGGTAGCTCTGGATGCCGGAACGATCGATTATGATCAGAACGCAGAAGATACGATCGCAGAACTTCCGGATCGTCTGAAGGATACTGCCCGTGATTTCTTCGAGAACTGGTTCCAGTATGTCGATCCGCTTCCGGAGACATGGGAATTCATCAAAGAATTAAAAGCCCGCGGGGTTCCGATCTACCTGCTTTCCAACGCCTCCACCCGTTTTGCGGAACGCGCACTGGAAGATCATCCGATCCTGAAAGAATTCGACGGCATCGTGTTCTCAGCACCGCTTAAAATGGCAAAACCGGGGCATGATATTTATTACCACCTGTTCAATCAGTTTGACCTTTCTCCGAAAGACTGTTTTTTCATCGATGATACGGTGGAAAATGTCATTGCAAGCAAAGAACTTGGCATGGAAAGCATCCTGTTCACAGGAGATATTGATGCAGTTAAAAGAGCAATTGAATTTTAAATAAAAGAATCCACATATAATGCAACAATCTGGTATCTGTCTTAACCAGTTGAGTGATTTGCATTATATGTGGATTTTTATGTATCAACGTATCCTGGATCTATCTACGCAAGTGCTTTTTCTTTGATGAACTTTTCCAGTTCCCCTTTATCTACCAGCACACCGCCTGCGGAACCAAGAATCTCTTCCCCGATTCTATAAGAAGGAACTGCTTCCAGTTCTAATTCTTCCCATGCTTTCATTCCATTATCACATACCTGCTGTACGAACTTCTCATCTTCCAGATCTTTTAATACCTGATCTTTATCTGCACCGCACTGAACAGCTGCATCTGTCAGGACCTCCGGATCATCTACTTTCAGATCTTTTTCAAAACAGTCCTCGAACATCAGCTTCTGGAACAGATTCACATCTCCGCTCTGTTCTTTCACCGAATACATAACCTGAATTGCTTTGTCTGTATGTACCGGGACCTCTTCCGGATACGGACTTACTTCCGCCGGGATCCAGTCCACTTCTACCTCCGGTAATCTCTCCAGGATCTCAAAGAATTCCCCAATTCCCTGATTGCAGTATGGACAAGTGTAATCAAAATATACCTCTACTTTTTTCATATGACATATTCTCCTTTGTATTACTTTATTTCATTTTTTACTTTCACTCTTATTTATCCAAGCTTCTCATCTGCGCATTTACTGGCTGCTTCATTCTTCCTCACCATCTGTCCAATCACATAGCAGACAGCCGCAACCACCATACCATTGATAGAAGCAATGCCCCAGGATACCACATTTGCAACGATTGCACCGATCACAACACCGGCAACGGCGAACCAGTTGACTGTCTCCAGATTCTCATCCGGTTTCTCGTAATCTTTCTGATTCATAAAATAAGAGATTACCAGGATGATACCAACCGGCGGAAGTGTACAGTTCAGTACATTTAACCAGTTACAGAAATTATAATAAAGCCATACAGACAACAGTGTTCCGACGATTCCGGCGATCAGTACCATCGGCTTTTTCTTCTGGTTGAAGATATTCGCAAGACCGAGTCCTGATGAATACAACGCATTATCATTCGTTGTCCAGATGTTCAGCCCCAGTACCAGGATTGCAAGATAGAACAGATTCAGACGGATCATAACTTCGAAGATATCATTACCGCCTACAAAAATATATGCAATCGCACCGAAGAAGAACATCAGGGAGTTTCCGATAAAGAACGCCACAACTGTTGCGATCGTTCCTGACTTCGCATCTTTGGCAAATCTCGCAAAGTTCGGTGTCGCAGTTCCACCCGATACGAATGAACCAACCACCATTCCGGCTCCTCCGATCACACTGATCGTTCCGCTTGATTTTGCAAACTGGTCGATGATCGTTCCATCGCCTCTCTGCACTGCAAGAATCATAGCAACTGTACCAAGAACCGCTACCAGCGGAACCGCAATATAGCTGATCAGTGTCAGTGAATCGATTCCAAAATATGCCGAAGCCGTCATACATCCGCCTGCTACGATAACAAGTCCCCACATAGCGACTTTGCTGCCGCCAAGCAATTCATTCGCGACCGGAATTGCGAACATCGCAACTCCCACTCCGAACCAACCGATCTGTGTAAAGCTGATCATTGCCGAAGAAAGATAAGATCCTTTCTCTCCAAATGCTCGCTTCGCCAGAAGATCCATACTAAGGCCTGTCTTTGCGCCTACATATCCAAGAAGTCCTGTATACAGTCCCAGGATCATTCCGCCAAGGATCAGTGACTTGATAAATCCATAGAAATCAAGTCCTTCCGCAAGCTGCTGTCCGACCCACATACTTGCCGAGAAAAATGTGAATCCCAGCATGATCATGAACATGGTCAGAAATCCTTTTCTTCCCTCTGCCGGTACGGCACACTGTGCGTAATCGATGTCTGTTACCTTCTCTGTTGTATTTTCTTTTTTCATTTTTATCTCCCGATTCATTTCTCATTCCATTGTCAACTTAATGCATCCGATGCCCCACACTTATTCCTGTAAAGCATAGCTCCTGTAAAATATTATTTACCAGATATATCTTTTACAAAATATATTTTCTCAGTGCATCTGTAAATTCACCGATCCGCTGCTCTGCAAGCTCTTTTAAGGTAATATTCTTCATGCTTTCTACATAGCCCTGTTCCTGGCGGTACAGCCATTTGGTGTCGGCCGGGCGGATCTTCTCATAATGATTATAATGAATCCAGTCTTCGTAGCTTACCGGAAGTTCATATCCAAGCTTTTCTTCCAGAAGTTTTTCGAAATCGATCTGATCGGCACGGTCTCTGATGCCTTCCCAGAATTCCAGTACCTCTTCTACGTGCTCATGGATCTCGTAACGTCTTGCACCACCATCATAAATAATGCATTTTTCAAATAACGGACTGCACATAGAAAGTGTCTCTCTTCTGAATTCCGGCGCAACGATTCCGCCCTTCCAGTAGAAATCAACATCCGGCAGATTGATTCCAGATACACCTTTGTCCTGATAAGTGCTGAAGATTCCTTCATAATATACCGTAATGAATCCTTCGAACTCAGGCCAGAACTCACGGATCTCTTCAGTCAGCTTCTCAAGGATCTCAATCCCCTTCGTTCCACCGATCGTAAAGATGATGATATTACGAAGCTTTGCTCCGTGGTCTCTGTAAAAATCTGTCACGTAACGCAGGCAGTGGATCAGTGTCTCCCCGCTTGCAATAATATCTCCGATCATCAGAGTGCTGTCAGGAACCATCGTAAGCTTGCTGTATTTGATCTCCAGTCCTGCGATCTCATCTGCTTCAAACACACGCTCACTGGATAAGAAACTGATGTCATGCACACGGATATGCTCTCTGTAACAGCTTTCCTCCAGCGGGTAATTCAGTGCCCCTCTTAAGATAGAAAGAATATTGGCTGTTGTAACTTTCTTCTGTTCTTTCAGATAATACAGCATCTGTGAAGTAGATGGAATCAGGCAGTCATATACCTCGTATCCTACAACTTCCGGTACATTCAGAAGCTTTCTCGACTCTGCTTCCGACACAATGTAATACTCATTCAGATAGTCACCCCCGTCCAGACGGTAGCAGGCAACACCCTGTTCATTAAACTCTGGTACTAATACTACTTCATTCCAATCTTTCATACTATTCTTCCTTTGTTCCTTCCTTTTTCTGAATCTTTTTTATTCCAAAAATCCCGGCATATTTCAGCCGTAAAAATGTTCCTAGAACATCTTAACTGTAATGCCTGTTCCCGTCAAGAAAAACCACCTGTTATTATGATATGATACCTCTTAAGTAGACAAGGCAAATAACCAAAAGCTACTTAGGAGGTTTTTTATGTCTAAATCATCATATACACCTGAGTTTAGGGCTAAGGTTGCGCAGGAGTATTTGAATGGCAACTGTTCCAGAAAAGAT
>JBNMJT010000049.1:0-15570 GCA_050873945.1 Dorea sp. | reverse complement strand
TGACCGAAGATAATGATATAAATATGGAGATTGCAGAATTTTATCTGACAGATGCCGGTGCTGGAGTAGAAAAAGCATGGAATGGAAAGGAAGCACTGGAAAAGTTCGGACAGTCGGAATGTGGATATTATGATATTGTGCTGATGGATATTATGATGCCGGTGATGGATGGTCTGGAGGCAGTAAAGGCAATCAGAAAATCAGAAAAAGCAGATGCAAAAGAGATTCCTGTTATTGCAATGACTGCACAGTCATCAAGAGAAAGTGAAAAAGACTGCAGGAATGCAGGAATGAATGATTATATATCAAAACCGGTAGACCCCGACAAACTAGTCCGCGTACTACAGAAGTACAGGAAAAAATAAGAAACAAAAGAGGAAGGTGACAGAGATGGTATTATTAAATGACTATCTGTATTCCGGAGATACCGTACTCCGGATTCTTCACAATTATATTAAGGATCTGAGAAAAGATGCGAAAAGAACAGGAAATGAGATTGATATGATCCACTGTAATTTCCTTCTTCAGATTCAGGAATTACTGGAACATAATGATTTCCTGACGGCGCAGTCTCAGAAAATGAGAGAATTTTATAAATATATGGCGAAAGAATATCCGTTTATGGCATTTACATTCAAGGGAAGGATCAAATCGCTGATACGTGCGGAAGAAAAATTTAATGGATATGTTGTGGAATTCATCTATGATTATTATGAAGAACATGGAAAATATCCGAGCATAGCAGAACTTAAGAAACGATTGAGTTGCTTTAGAGATTTAATCGCTTACAGAATTATCATTTCTGTTCCGAGATGTCACCTGAACAGTGAAGAGGACAGAGAAGAACAAGAACGGAAGTATCTGTATCAGATCGCGAATGTCCTTCCGGGATTCCTGGAAGAGCAGGGATTCAGTGCGGAACCGGCCATGGGAATCAAGGAGAGTACATCACCGCTTCTGAATGAATCGGTGAAACCATATTATCGCGATTATATCTGCAGTCACAGTTCGAATAATTATCAGTCTTTGCATATTACATTTTATGATAATAGCTCCAGATGTTATATGGAGGTACAGCTTCGGACAAAAATGATGGATGATATAGCAGAGATCGGTACGGCAAATCATGTTGGTTATGAGAAAGAACAGGAGCATGAGCGGGCAAGAAGAGATGCAATCCCGGAGGGTGAATGCCTGTATTTTGATGAGGCCTATGAACGGGGGATAAAGCTGCTGAATCTGAATCTGGCGGATCTGGATGTCAATATGTTCTCGGCGGTGAATAACAGTCTGATCAATGACGGATGCGGACTTTACCGCGGACGTCTGATCCTGCCTTACGAACACTTATCCAGATTTCAGAATGATCTGATTGATTAGAGAGGATTGCAATGTATAACAGAATATAGTATGATATAGTTCAGGACTTTAAAGTGTAGTGCTTTAAAGTCCTGAGATTTTGAAAGGACATTCATACTATGATAGTGAATTTGATAGAACGAGTATATAGTTTTTTGTGGGGAGACTTATTTCAGATCCCGCTTCCGGGAGGTGGAAGTGTCGGTATTTCACTGCTGATCATACTGCTGATCCCGGCGGGAATTTACTTTACGGTTCGAACAAGGCTGCTTCCTATCCGGTTGTTCCCGGATATGGTAGCGGCACTGACCGGGAAAAAGGATGATAAGAACAGTCTGTCTACGTTCCAGACGCTGATCGTATCGACGGCAACCCGTGTCGGCATGGGCAATCTGGTCGGTGTAGTTGCGGCGGTATCGGCTGGAGGTGCGGGAGCCATATTCTGGATGTGGGTGACGGCACTGATCGGTTCTTCGACGGCATTTGTAGAGGCAACGCTTGCACAGATCCATAAGGAAAAAGATCCACTGTATGGAGGATTTCGCGGAGGACCGGCATATTATATCCATGATTATGTAGAAGGCAGGACAGGGAAAAAGAAAAAACGTGTACTGGTATCGGTGTTATTTGCAATCTCCGGTCTGATCTGCTGGTGTGGAATCAGTCAGGTGATCAGCAATTCGGTAGCGGCTTCTTTTGAAAATGCGTTTTCTATTCCACCGCTTTATACAACGATTGTACTTGTAATCCTGGCGGCAATCATTGTACTTCGTAAGAATGCGACAGTGAAGGTACTGGATATGATGGTTCCGTTTATGGCTGTATGTTATTTCTGCATAACAATCTTTATTATCGTAACGAATATCGGAAGTCTTCCGGGAGTATTTGTAAGGATTTTTCAGGAGGCATTCGGAATCCGTCAGGCAGCTGCTGGAGGATTCGGAGCAGTGCTGATGAATGGAGTAAAGCGTGGCCTGTTCTCGAATGAAGCCGGTTCTGGTTCCGCGCCATGTGCGGCAGCGGCAGCAGAATGTGACAGACCGGTAAAAGCCGGACTTACGCAGGCTCTCGGAGTATTTGTAGATACGATCGTGATCTGCAGCTGCACGGCCATGATCATGCTGCTTGCACCGGAAAAACTGGTGGCAGGAAAAGAAGGAATGGACCTTTTGCAGACGGCGATGAAGTATCATCTGGGAGAATTTGGCGTGATTTTCATTGCAGTGACCTTGTTCCTGTTCAGTTTTTCTACATTTCTGGGAATCTTGTTCTATGCAAGGTGCAATGTGGCATATCTGTTCGGGGATAAATGGTGCTGGCAGACGGCGTATAAAGTGCTTGCGCTGGTGATGCTCTTTATCGGCGGAATTGCAACATATACATTTGTATGGGATCTGGGAGATGTTGGAATCGGACTGATGACAATCTTCAATATCGGTGCATTGTATCTGATGGGAGGACAGGCACTGGATGAATTGAAGGTATATGAAGAATCGAAAAAATAAATGATAAAAGAGCAGTATGCTATATCATGAAATGTAATTGTGGTATAGTATATTGCTCTTTTGGTTATTGCCATGTGTATGAAAGAGACTATGTGTCAGAAGCATTCTCTAATACGTTTGCCATATCAGCAGGCAGCGGTGCCGTAAATGACATCCATTCTCCTGTGATCGGATGTGCGAATTCCATATGATGAGAGTGCAGTGCCTGTCTGGTCATGTGTTCCATATCCGGATTATACAGGTAATCCCCGATCAGCGGGAAACCAAGATATTTCATGTGGATACGGATCTGATGTGTCCGGCCGGTCTCAAGCTTCAGAGAGACCAGACTGTGTCCGTTGGCTTCTTTTACAAGCTGGTAATGTGTGATGGCTTCCTCACCGTGTTCAAAATCAACTGTGCGTTCGATGATGGTGCCTTCTTTTCTGGCAAGCGGAGCACAGATCGTTCCGGTCGGAGGTGTGACACTGCCCTTTACTACTGCAAGATATTCCCGGTGCACTTCACGGTTCTTGGTCATCGTTGAAAGGATACTTCCACTGACCAGATGCTTGGATACGACAGTCAGTCCGGAAGTGTCCCGGTCCAGACGGTTACAGCAACGGAAGATGAATGGTTTTCCCTGTTCCTGATAATACCACGCGAGTGCATTGGCAAGTGAATTATAATAATTATTCATAGACGGATGGATCGGCATGCCGGCAGGCTTGTTGATCACGATAATGTCCTCGTCTTCATAAATGATGTCCAGTGGAATCTCAACAGGCGGGATCTTCTCGGAACATTTTGTCTCGGAGATGATAACCTGGAGGACATCTCCGGAGGTCAGTGTCTGGCGCATATAATAATGCACGCCATTGACAAGAATACTTTTGGGCATGCGCTTAATCTCAGCAAGATTCTGTCCGGAATATCCTTTGCGTCTTAAAAACTGTTCAATGCGAAGGCCGTTGTCTTCCTCTGTAATTGTGTATTCTATCGTACGGTTCATTGCAATTCTCCTGTAGTATAGCGTATAATGATGATACATATGATTGTAGATATCTATCATATCATAATCCATGTAAGAAAATAAAGGCAGATATTCGGGGCATTGCATATTTACAAAATCATGATGATGAAAAATGTAGATGGCAGAGTATATGGGAAAGGCTGAAGTGGATGACAGGTAAGAGAAAGGAGAAAAGTGTGACAGGACTCAGTACATTATGTTATATAGAAAAAGATGGAAAATATCTGATGCTTCACCGGACAGTGAAGAAGAACGATGTGAATAAGGACAAATGGATCGGTGTCGGCGGACATTTTGAGGCGGATGAAAGTCCGGAAGAATGCATTGTAAGGGAAGTAAAAGAAGAGACCGGATATACATTGACGTCCTATCGGTTCTGCGGAATCGTTACATTTGTATCTGGAAATGGTGTGACGGAATACATGCATTTATTCACTGCAGATGGATTCGAAGGAGAACCGATTGCATGTGACGAAGGAGAACTGGAATGGGTGGATATCGATAAGATTGAATCATTGAACATCTGGGAGGGAGACAAGATATTCCTCCGGCTGCTGGCTGAGAAAGTGCCGTTCTTTTCCCTGAAGCTGGTCTATGACGGACATGATGGTCTGGTATCGGCGGTATTGAACGGAAAAGAGATAAAGAGATAAAGAAATAAAAAAGATAGAAATAAGAAATAGAAAATAAGAAACAAAAATAAAAATAGAGAAAGGTGAGAATCAGAATATGCAGAAAAATACAGAACAAGAACAGATCAAAATGGAAAATGATCAGATCGAAGTTATCGTGAATTATCACGGAGCGGAACTCCGGTCATTGAAGAAGAAAGCAACAGATCAGGAATACCTCTGGAATGCAGATGCGAAATACTGGGGACGTACATCACCGGTATTATTTCCATTTGTAGGAGGAGTAAAGAATAAAGTTTACAGACATGAGGGGAAAGAATATCCGATGAACCAGCATGGATTTGCCAGAGACATGGAGTTTTCACTGGTAAGCCAGAGTGCAGATGAAGTATGGTTTGCACTGGAAGATACAGAAGAGACATATAAAGTATATCCATTTCACTTTCATCTGGAGATTGGATACAGACTGGAAGATGCTTCGGTCAGTGTGATGTGGAAAGTTAAGAACACAAATAATACACAGATGCATTTTGCAATCGGTGCACATCCGGCATTTTTCTGTCCGCTTCATGAAGGTGAGAAGCAGTCGGAATATTACTTAGGCTTCTGTGACGGACGGGGAAATGCACCGGAAGCACTGGTGAATACCGTATTCGGAGAAGGCGGTGTCGTTACAACGCAGAAGAAGGAATATAAGCTGGCAGACGGATGTCTCCCGATCGATGAACATCTGTTTGACGGAGATGCATTGGTGATCGAAGACCACCAGATTCAGAGAGTAACACTTATGGACCCACAGAAGAAGGAATACCTGGCAGTAGAATTTGACGCGCCGTTAGCAGGCATCTGGTCACCTCCGAAAAAGCAGGCTCCGTTTGTATGCATTGAACCATGGTACGGACGCTGCGACAGTGAGATATTTGACGGAGAATTAAAAGACAGAGACTGGGAGAATACACTGGAAGCGGGAGCGGAATTTGAAGCATCCTATAAAATCATTGTTGAATAATTTTTTCAGAATATTTTATAGAATATATATGGATAACTTTGGGGAATCGGTTATAATAAGCATGTAGTTACATGATAACAGTCATTACGAAAGAGAGGAAATAGATATGGCAATTGTACATTTGTCAAAAGACAACTTTAAGGAAGAAGTATTAGAATCAAAAGTACCGGTACTGGTTGACTTCTGGGCAACATGGTGTGGACCATGCCAGACAATGGGACCACTGGTGGAAGAGATCGCAGAAGAGCGTACAGACATCAAAGTATGCAAGCTCGATGTAGATCAGGAACCGGAGCTTGCAAGACAGTACCGTGTAATGTCCATTCCGACATTCCTTGTATTTAAGGACGGAGAAGTTGCGAAAAGAGACATGGGTGTGATGTCTAAAGAAGAAGTTGAGGGACTTGTTGGATAATATCTGAATCTGAAAACTGTAATTGGCAGAGATGTGTGCAGTAAGGAGATTAATAAAGCGGCTTCACCGGATGGTGAAGCCGCTTTGTGTATACAAAAGCATTAAAGCCCAAGTACATCTTTAATAGAATAGAATCCAGGACCTTTTCCATCAAGATAAGCTGCACAGTCGCAGGCGCCCCTTGCAAAGCATTCCCAGTTATAGGAATGATGTGTGATTTCAAGTCGTTCTCCCATGCCTCCGAAGAATACCGTATGGCTGCTTGGAATGTTACCTGCGCGGAGAGAATGATAACCGATCGTTCCAGGTTCACGAGGAGATTCGCCCTCGCGTCCATAGACCGCAATGTCGCTTAGTTCTTTGCCGAGAGCATGTGCCATGATCTCGCCCATTTCTTTGGAAGTACCACTTGGAGCATCTTTCTTCCACTGATCATGCATTTCCAGAATCTCGATATCGATCTCATCTTTTAATGTTGTAGTTACAAGTTCCAGAAGCTTGTTCATAATATTGACAAGCTTGGAAGTATTGGCGGCATAAAGCATCGGAATCTGCTTTCCGGCATCTTCGAAGCGCTTCATCTCTTCGGCTGAGAATCCGGTGGAACCGCATACCAGCGCTTTCTTATGTGCGATGGCGAGATCCAGGACTTCCATAGCCATTTCTTTTGTTGAAAAATCAATGATGACATCACAGGAGTCGATCACGCTTTCCAGATCATCTGTTACAGGTACTCCAAGTTCAGAGCCTGTCATTGCGACGGTTCCAAGATCCTTTCCTACATAGTCGCGTCCTTTTGGTGCTATTCCGGCGACGAGTTCCATATCGTCACGGCTGGCAGCCACCTGTGTGATTAATTTTCCCATTTTTCCCCTTGGTCCGATTACAATAACTTTCATAAATAACCATTCTCCTTTCGTAATCCGATCGTATTATTTATATAGCTTTATTCGGGATTGCTATAAACTAAGAACAGTATAACACAGTGATTATCTTATGAATATGAAGAAATCTGAAAATAAAGGGAAAATTCACATAAATAGAGAAGAATCCGGGAGGCGGCCAGAGGCTGCTATGACTATATGAATAAAGATAGAGATCCAGGATTCGTAAACGTCTGCTCTTGTAGGAAAGATAGGAAAATAGTATACTAAAAAAACAAACATAAAAATAATCTTGAAAAAGCGATTATAAAAAAGAACAGATAGCGGAGGCACAAATGAAGGGAATTATATTTGACGTAGACGGAACTTTATGGGATTCGACAAAGGAAGTCGCAATTGCATGGAATAAAGTATTGCAGGAAGAATGGGAAGGTCATGAGATCTTAACAGTGGAAGGATTGCAGAAAGAATTCGGCAAGCCGATGGATGCGATAGCAGAAAGCCTCTTCCCGGAACTGCCGGAAAAAGAGAGAATGGAACTTCTCGGCAAGATGATGGTATATGAAAATGAACTGGTAGCGGTTGGCCCGTGTGTGATCTACGATGGCGTACCGGAGACGATCAAGGCACTGAGCGAAAAATATCCATTGTATATAGTAAGTAACTGTCAGGATGGATATATTGAAGCATTTCTTAAGAATTCCGGACTGGGTGAGTATTTCAAAGATTTCACCTGCCCGGCTTATACAGGCAGATTAAAGGGTGAAAATATCCGCATCATTATGGAAAGAAACGGTCTGGATGAAGCAGTATATATAGGAGATACCCAGGGAGATGCCAATGCGTGTAAGGAAGCGGGAGTACCGATGATCTTTGCGTCATATGGATTTGGCGAAGTGGAAGGCGAATATCCGTCGATTCAGTCATTTGCAGAATTGCAGGATATGGATTTTGACAGATTATAATCAGAAAAATATATCCAATGACAGAACGATTGCGGAATAGAGAGAAAAAATATTGCATTTTATAAGCAAAAATACTATAATTTTCTTATATTATTTCGTAGAAAAATACTAGAAAAGCAGAGGTATAGATTATGAAAAAAAGAGTTGTAGTTGCATTAGGACACAGAGCACTTGGTACGACATTACCAGAGCAGAAAGAAGCAGTTAAGAAGACAGCAAAAGTAATCGGTGATCTGATCGAAAAGGGATATCAGGTTGCGATCACACACAGTAATGCACCTCAGGTAGGGATGATCCATACAGCAATGAATGAATTCGCAAAACAGCATGAAGATTATACGGCAGCACCAATGTCTGTATGTTCTGCAATGAGTCAGGGATATATCGGATATGACCTTCAGAATGCGATCCGTGAAGAACTGATGGACCGCGGAATCTACAGAACAGTCAGCACAATCCTGACACAGGTGATCGTTGATCCATATGATGAAGCGTTCTATACACCGACTAAGGTACTCGGCCGTTATATGGATGCCGAAGAGGCAAATGCAGAACGCAAGAAAGGAAACTATGTTGTAGAAGAACCTGGAAAAGGATTCCGCCGTATCGTATCAGCACCGAATCCGGTCAGCATCGTAGAGATCGATGCGATCAAAGCACTGCTGGATGCAGATCAGGTTGTCATTGCCTGCGGAGGCGGCGGTATTCCGGTATTAGAGCAGGATCACCGTCTGAAAGGTGCAAGTGCGGTAATCGAAAAAGACCTGACAGCCGGAAAGATGGCAGAAGAGACAGATGCAGATGAGCTGATCATTCTGACAAGTGTTGAAAAAGTCAAGATCAATATGGACAGACCGGAAGAAGAAGAACTGGGAGAGATCAGTGTTGAGCAGGCAAAAGCTTATATGGAAGAAGGCCATTTCGGAAAATATAACATGTATCCGAAGTTCAGAGCAGCTGCAGAATTCCTCGAAAAGAGAGAAGGAAGAAGTGCACTGATCACCTCTTTTGACAAGCTGGATGATGCAGTCAAAGGAAAGACAGGTACAGTGATCAAATAAGGATAACGGATAGAAAATCCGGTCAGTTCAGATAAGACAGCCGGGAATAATCTGTGGAGAATGGGACATACTGTTGTAGAAGTCCGGATCTTACATTTCAGGATGTGAGACCGGGTAATACAAGGAGGAGTGTTTCATGAAAGCAAAAGTAGTGAATGGATGTATTTCCTGCGGAGCCTGTGTTGCGACGTGCCCGGAAGTATTCAGATTTGATGAGGATGGGGTCGCGGAAGCATATGCGAAGGTAACTCCGGAGCACGAAAGTGCAGCGATTGAGGCAAAGGAAGAATGTCCGGTGGCTGTCATTATAATTGAAGAGTAAAGCATGAGGAGAACCTGTACAGGCATGGTGAAAGCTGTGAATGTACAGGTTTTTCAGTATCTGTGTGTTTGAAAGAAATTTCTGATACCGTGTTTTGCAGACTGCCATGCGTTTGGCAGAAGCTGCCGCTGACAGTTTCTGCAGGTCAAAATGCCTTACAGATGCATATGATATAGAGAACAGAGGAACATTGTTTGTGGATAAGTAGTCCGAAGTCTGACAGGGAGGTGGAAAGTGTATGTCCAGAGTACGGTTATGTGAACTGGCAAAAAAAGAAGTGATCAACTGTTGTGACTGCAAAAAACTGGGATATATCGACGATCTGATCATAGATGACTGTAAAGGATGTATAGAAGCGCTTGTTGTTCCGGAAGGTGGAAAATGGTGCAATTTTTTCGGAGATGGAACAGAGTATATCATACCATTTTCCTGTATCAAGAGAATTGGTCCGGATCTGATCCTGGTGGAAATTCATGAAGAAAAATAGGAAAAATGTGTTTGACTTCTTATTTTGAAAAAGATATACTATACTTGAATTGCTATGCGTTCGGAAGGAACTGCCGGTGGCAGGTCCTGTAGATACCAAAGTATGCAAGAGAAGTTGCCAGTGGCAGGTTCCCTGCATGACAGACAGAAAGGAACGAATCAGATGAAATGCCCATATTGTAATAATCCGGATACAAGAGTGATTGATTCCAGACCGGCAGAGGACGGAAGTTCGATCAGACGCCGCCGCTCCTGCGATATATGTGGGAAACGTTTTACTACCTATGAGAAAGTAGAGACGATTCCGCTGACTGTGATAAAAAAAGATAATACAAGAGAACAGTATGACCGCCGGAAAGTGGAGAATGGTGTTGTCCGTGCATGTTATAAAAGACCGGTTGCAACGGCCGATATCCAGAAAGTAGTTGACCGGATTGAGACAAAAGTATTCAGTCTGGAGGAGAAGGAGATTCCAAGCAGCGCAATAGGAGAAGCTGTTATGGAAGAATTGAAAGCACTGGATGAGGTTGCATATGTCAGATTTGCATCTGTATACAGAGAGTTTAAAGATGTAAGTACATTTATGGATGAATTAAAGAAGATATTAGAATAAGAATGAATTGCTTATAAAGGGATAAAGTGATAGAATATAGGGGAGAAGCAAAAAATTTGCTTCTCCCTTTTTCAAAAAGAATTTGTAAGAATTATTTAAGTAAATGAAATAAATATAGAAACTGATAAAATTAAATGCAAGACGTTAGAATAGATTGGGTGAAATAATATGAGAACATATAAGCTAACCATTTCCTATGATGGAAGCAGATACCAGGGATGGCAGAGACAGGCAACAACAGACAATACGATTCAGTATATCCTGGAGTGGAGCATTGGAAAACTGGTCGGATACCGTGTGCATATAGATGGATCGGGAAGAACGGATGCCGGTGTTCATGCACGTGGACAGGTTGCAAGTGTAAAACTTTCAAAATTATACGATACAAAAGAACTGAAAGATTCACTGAACCGTTATCTGCCGGAAGATATCCGTATTGTGAAGGTGGAACTGGCGAAGAATGGTTTCCATGCACGTAAAAGTGCCAAGGGAAAGAAATATGAATATTATATAGACTGTCGTGAAAAACCAGATGTATTTTCAAGAAGATACTGCTATCATTATCCGGAAAAGCTGGATATCGAAGCAATGCGTGACGCGACCAAATATCTGATCGGACCGAAGAACTTCACCAGTTTTACAGATGATAAAGAATGTAAGGATCCGGTTCGTAAGATTACGAATATCAAGATTGTGAGCAGCGGGGAAAAAGTAAGGATTACCTATTATGGTACCGGCTTTTTGTATCATATGGTCAGAATTCTTACAGGAACACTTCTGGAAATCGGAGCAGGTAAAAGGGATGCATCTATGCTTCCTGTCGTAATTGCGGCAGAAGACAGAAGCCTTGCAGGATTTCTGGCTCCGGCGAGGGGATTGTTCTTAAGAAAAGTATATTATTAAAATGTAATGAAAAAAAGACAGCCGGGAGGAATATATGAAGTTTATATCATGGAATGTCAATGGAATCCGTGCCTGTGTGCAGAAAGGATTTATGGATGTTTTTAATGAGATGGATGCGGATATTTTCTGTATTCAGGAATCTAAGATGCAGGCCGGACAGCTGGAACTGGAGACACCGGGATATTACCAGTACTGGAATTATGCGGAGAAAAAAGGATATTCGGGAACTGCGGTTTTTACAAAGAGAGAACCGCTATCAGTAAGTTATGGTCTGGGAATTGAAGAGCACGACAAAGAAGGCCGTGTGATCACACTGGAATTTGAGGATTTTTATTTCATTACGGTGTATACGCCGAATTCGCAGAGTGAACTTGCAAGACTGGATTACAGAATGCAGTGGGAAGATGCATTTCTTGCATATCTCAAACAACTCGAGGAGAAGAAGCCGGTAATCTTCTGTGGTGATTTAAATGTAGCACACAAAGAAATTGATCTGAAGAATCCAAAGACAAATCGGAAAAATGCCGGATTCACGGATGAAGAACGGGGGAAATTTACAGATCTTATAAATGCCGGATTTGTTGATACATTCCGTTATTTCTATCCGGATCAGGAAGGAATTTACTCATGGTGGTCCTACAGATTCAGTGCAAGAAAGAAGAATGCGGGCTGGCGGATTGACTATTTCTGTGTATCTGAAAGTCTGAAATCACGTCTGAAAGATGCAAAGATCCATACCGGGATCATGGGATCTGATCATTGTCCGGTAGAACTTGATATGGAGTAGTTCTATATTGATGTTGCGGCATATTATTGGCAATATGCGTGTGGAAGAAGCAGCCAGTGGCAAGACCTTTTGTATAATTGAATATAAAAAGAGCAGTATATCATATAAATCAGGTGGCATGAATCAAGGAATACGGCATCTGCTTATACGATATACTGCTCTTTTTGCATACCAAAGTATGCAAGAGAAGCTGCCGGTGGCAGGTTCTCTGTATGTTTTTTGTCATACGTTCGGAAGGAGATTTTATAAAAATCCTCCGTCAACTCCGATGATCTGTCCGGTCATATATTCCGGAGCATGTACAATGTTCCATACCATCTGGGCAATTTCCTTAGGAGTTCCGTAACGTCCGGCAGGAATCTCATCTTCCAGGGCCTGTCGTTCCTCTAGTGTGAGCTGGTCGTTCATAGAAGTGTCTATGACACCGCATGCAATTGCATTCACCTGAACATTGCTTGGAGCAAGTTCTTTGGCAAGTGCTTTGGTAAATCCGTTGATACCGGATTTCGAAGCGGAGTATGCAACTTCGCAGGAAGCACCGGAGATTCCCCACATCGAAGAAATGTTGATGATCTTTCCGGAACGCTTCGACACCATCGGAGGGATGGCCTGGCGGCAGCAGTAAAATACCGAAGACAGGTTGGTCTGAATGATACGGTTCCAGTCTTCGTCTGTCATATCGGATAATAGATTGATATGAGAAATTCCGGCGTTGTTAACAAGAACATCAAGGTGCGTACAGTCCTGATAGATACGGTTATAGATTGCTCTTACATGATCCGGGTTACCGACATCCCCGACAACGATCGTGCATGGTGTGTGGTATTTTTTTCGGATATAAGCACGGAGTTTTTTTAATTCATCTACAGAAGAAGAACAGTTTAAAAATGTGTGATATCCACGTGATGCAAATCGTAATGCAATGCTTTTCCCGATGCCCCGGGAAGCACCTGTGATTAAAATAGTCTTTTGTTCCATTGTTTATCTCCCCTGATCAATTAACTTTTCTTTTATTATATACTGAAATTATTGTCATTTAAAGTGTTAGGTGATATTATTTATATAGCAATGACTAACCAGGCCGTAGAAAACCGGCTCCAGAGACCAGACGTGATAAAAGAGAGGTACCATTATGATTAATAAGGCAATTGAATTTGCCACGAGAGCACATGCAGGACAGTTCAGGAAAGGAACCAGGAGGCCATATATTGTGCGTCCGATCGAAGTGGGAGATATTGTCTCAACGATGACGAAGGACGAGGAGATTATCAGTGCAGCAGTTCTGCACGATACGATTGAAGATTGCACAGGAGTATCGAGAGAGATTCTGGCGGAAGAATTTTCAGAACGGGTAGCGGGAATTGTGGCACAGGAAAGCGAGGACAAATCCAAGACATGGATGGAACGGAAGTCAGCAACAATTGAACATATCCGTACTGCGCCAAAAGAAGTACAGATGGTGGGACTTGCGGATAAGCTTTCGAATATGCGGGATATTGACAGAGATTATCCGGTGTATGGAGAAGAATTGTGGAACCGCTTCCGGATGAAGGACAAGAATATTATCGGCTGGTATTATATAGGAATCCGGGATGCACTGAAAGAGTCGTTTGAAGGCGTGGATGCGTATGAAGAATACAGCAGACTGGTGCATAAGAACTTCGAACAGAAATGAAACATAAAGACAGAGCGTATAGCAGAGGATATCCAGGGTGTTGCGTAAAAGCAGTACCCTGATTTTTAGTCATTATACGTTCTGATTGTTAGGAGGAAGACAGATGGCCGATGTAAGAAAACACATGGTATTTCACGGAAGAGTGCAGGGAGTGGGGTTCCGTTATACTGCGAAATATCTGGCCAGATCCATGAATCTGACCGGATGGGTGAAGAATGAATACGACGGAACGGTAGTGATGGAAGTGCAGGGAAGAGAATCCCTGATCTTTGAACTGATGAAAGGACTGAACAGGAATCAGTTTATCCAGATCGACTGGATCGATACAGAAGAGATGGAGACCGAACTGGAAAGCAGTTTTGAAGTGAAATATTAGGCTCGCAGAGCAAGAAAAGTGATTCGGTATATACACTTGAAAGATAAATATGTTATACTGGAAGTATTCAAGAAGAGGGCGGACAAGGAGAGCAAAAATGGCGATAGAAACAGAAAATCAAAAGAGTGTAAAAGGAAGAATTGTAGCTGCAGCATGGCAGCTGTTCTATGAAAAAGGATATAATGGAACGACGGTAGATGATATTATTGATCTGTCCGGAACATCCAAGGGTTCTTTTTATTATTACTTTAATACAAAAGATGAACTTCTGAATACATTGTCAATGATCCTGGATGACAATTATGAAGAATTGAAAGAGAAGATGGATCCGGATATGAACTGTTATGACAAGTTACTGTATCTGAATTACGAAGCACATTCCATGATGGAAGAAAAGATCAGCATTGATCTTCTGGCATCTCTCTATTCTACGCAGCTTGTGGCACAGGGACACAGATCATTGCTGGATCAGAACCGGACATATTATAAGCTGATCAGCAGTGTGATCGATGAAGGTCAGAAACGAGGAGAGATATCCGATGAAGTACCGGTGAATGAACTGGTCAGATATTACTCGATGTGTGAAAGAGCGCTTGTTTCGGACTGGTGTCTGAACAAGGGAGAATATTCACTGGGAGAATATTCGAAAAAATGTATGCCGGTTATGCTGGAACATTTTAAAAGATAATGAATAAAATGAAGAAGACGGTCGTTTGCGGCCGTCTTCTTGTTCTGTAGATCAATGCATTTTCAAAGCAGTATTGCGTCCGGTTCCAAAATGATCATTTTTCAGTATTTCAAACGCTTTCTCGTAATTTCCTTTCCGCATATAGGCAACCATTTTTTTTAGATTCTCATTGGTCTTTGGGATTCCCATGCCATTACGGATGGAGTATTGTCCGATACGGATGAGTTCGGACAGGTTATTTTCATAGATCCGGTTGATCCGTTCGTTATCCAGAATACTGATGATCTCCATGTGCATGGCGGTATCTGCGATCTCCCATTCATACAGATCACCTGCAGCGGCACACATGCGTACGACCTTTTCTTCTATGCGGTAAGAATATTCTTCATACCGGCCTGACGTAAAGATAAGGTGAAAGGCAGGGCCTTCTAATAATTCTCTTAACTGATAGATCTCATTGATGTCTTTATCTGTAATTTCTTTCACGGTCATAGATTTGTAATAATCAGAAACAATCAGACCTTCGACCTGCAGCATCTGGATCGCGGTACGTACCGGACTGCGGCTCATCCCCAGTTCTTTGGTGAGCATGGCTTCTGTAAGGACCATGCCTGGAGGATAGGTAAGATTCATGATATTTTCTTTGATCGTCTCATAAGCCTGCGTGGCAAGAGACGGACTCTTTTCTGCCATTTCGGGTTCCCCCTTTTATATATTTTTATATAATCATGAAGTAGTTCAGTATATACTTGTGGAAATCTTTCCACCGGTTGTTTCGATATGCTATTGCTATATACACGGTGTATGTCTCGAAAATTTTAATGGATTCAAAGTGAAAAAAAGTATACACTTCGTATATTTGTATACAAATTATAACG
>JBNMJT010000048.1:0-15709 GCA_050873945.1 Dorea sp. | reverse complement strand
TCTTCGCTATGCAATCTGTAAACTTATCTGTTATAAAAGCCATAATAATCTGTTGATGCGATCTGTTCTGACGGTGTAAGCTTTATTTTTAAGTCTTCTGACACTTCTACTGTTGCATTTTCCGGAATCACCAAATAATGGAATGTCTCTCCGTCTATTCCATCTTCTGACAGATACTGACTCCAGGAATTCATCTATTCCTGCTCTTCAGAATAAATGGTTACTTTCACATCGCCATCACCGGATATACGCTCCAGATCATAAATTCCCGGTTCAAAATCCCTTCCGGCAGTCAGGACTTTCTGTCCTTTGATTTCTACCGGTTCTGCGAGCGGATTGCTCTGTCCGGCTGTTTCCAGTATATCTACATCCTGTGCATTGTCCGTGTGCAATTTTTCCGTTGTCTTACATCTTAATGTCAGCACTGCACCTTTGTACAAGCGGACATCTTCGATCTTGTCTTTTTTTCCTTCGGTGTATTCATACAGATAGATACTGTTCTCCGTATCATCGATCTGCACGGTGTCATAATCATCTTTCGGTGTTACCGTATAGATTCCCTCTGGAATCTCCACACCTACAACATAATTACCGGAAGAAAGTTCGTAGTCTGCACTTTCTCCCTCTGCCGTGATTTCCCGTGTGACATACTGATAATGATCATAGTCTGACTCATCCGTATCATTTGCAGTCTGACTTTCTTTATCCTGAAATACACCTTGAACTGTATCTTCAATTGCATATTTTATATCGTACTTATATTCATCATAGAGATTACCCAATACTGCGATCACGATAATTACCAGAACCACTATTTTCAATGTTCTTCTCCGGTTCGTAATATCCGGAGTCTGCACATGCTTCCTTCGTTTTGTTCTCGTCATATCAGACTCGTTCATACGGTATCCCTGATTTCCAGAAGCATATGTCGTCTGTTCTTTCTTCTGTTCAAAAGCAACAGTTCTTTTTTTCACTGTCTCTTTTCCGGAGTTTCCGTAATCTCTTTTTTCATAATTTTGTTTTCTGTAATCTCTTTTTTTATAATCTGCTTCTCTGTGATTTATTTTCCCGTGATCTGCTTTTCTGTCCGGTCTGTATTTTTCTTTCTCCTCATGCACATGCGTCAGCGGCATTCCATCACAATCACTCTGATTGATCCGGTAATTCTTATCCGACTTGTTGTTATCAAGTCCACATTCCGTACAGATTCCACTACTATTTAATTTTCCTCCACATAAACTACATCTTTTTCCAAACATATGATTGCCCTCTCAAAACATGTTATCGCTGGTATCATATCTATTATACCCTAGTCCCCGCTAAGGTTCCAGTCTGCTTAAATCTCTTGGGAATAATGTAGTCTCTCTTACGTTATCTTCTCCTAATAACTGCATCGTCAGACGTTCCAGTCCGATTCCAAGTCCTCCGTGTGGCGGCATTCCATGCTTGAATGTTGCAAGATACTGTTCCATTCCTTCTTCTGTCATTCCTCTTGCGGCAATCTTATCTGTCAGCATCTTGTAATCATGAATACGCTGTCCCCCGGTCGTAATCTCAAGACCTCTGAACAGAAGGTCAAAGCTTAATGTATATCTTGGATCTTCCGGATCATCCATTGCATAGAACGGGCGTTTCTTAGAAGGATAATGTGTGACAAATACAAAGTCACTTCCCCACTCTTCTTTTGCATAACGTCCGATCAGTACTTCTTCCTCCGGCTCAAGGTCGAATGGGTTTCTCATCTTATGATTGTATTTCTCTGCAACGATTTCTTTAATGTCTGCAAATTTCACTGCCGGAATCTGACTTACGTCAGGAAGTTCTACATCCAGTACTTTTAACTCTCTTGCATAATCCCTTTTCAACAGTTCCATTGCATACTGAAGGAATCCTGTTTCCATTGCCATGATGTCTTCGAATCCATCAATATATCCCATCTCAAAATCAAGACTGGTATATTCGTTCAGGTGACGCTTGGTGTTATGCTTTTCTGCCCTGAATACCGGCGCTGTCTCGAATACTCTGTCGAACACACCGACCATCATCTGTTTATAGAACTGTGGGCTCTGCGCCAGCACTGCCGGTCTGTGGAAATATTCCAGTTTGAAAATGTTGGCTCCACCCTCAGCTCCCTTTGCTCCAATCTTCGGTGTATGGATCTCTGTAAATTCCTGACTGTACAGGAAATCTCTGAATGCTCTTGTAAGTCCTTCCTGAATTCTGAATTTGGCACGCTCCCGGATATTTCTAAGGGAAATGGAACGATAGTTCAGTTTTGCTTCCAGAGATGTGTTCAACTTCCATTTGGAAATTGCAAGCGGCATCATCTCATCTTCCGGCTCACTTAAAATCTTTACGCTTTCCATACGGATTTCCATTCCATTTGGTGCTTTTTCATTCTCTTCTAAGATGCCTTCTACTTCGACTGTTGCTGCTTCTTTGATGTCTTTCAGTTCGAAATCAGCACTGCCTTCTTCATAGACACACTGAAGCAGACCTTCTCTTTTTCTTAAGATCACAAATGCAACGGTTCCCATGTCACGGATCGTATGCACTGCTCCGTTGACTTTTACCTTTGCTCCTGCTTCTGTCTGTTCCAGTAATTCACTGATTTCTTTTGTCTCTTTTGGCTTTACACCTGTTAAATACTCCATGTTCTTATCCTCCTTTTCTTCCCGGGACGAACAACAATTTTGATCTATCTTATGTTTCGAAATATTTACTTCGAAATGTAATTTTCATTCGGATATATTTACTGAAAACATAAAAATCCGTCCTGGAATACATACTTGTATCCCGGGACGGATATCATCATCGTTATCCGCGGTACCACCCGCATTGAATCTCAAAGCTGTATAGTGCTTTCTAAGATTCCTCTTTTCGTGCGTAACGTGCAGTCTACGTACCAGCCTACTGTTCTATTCGGCTTTACCATATTTACTTGTTCAGCTGGTCTGCTCCAGAGTGTTCCCTATTGTCCTCATTCCCCAAGCAGTGCTCTCAGTCGGTGACACCACATTCCTGTCAGGTTCCAGAGTCCAGAGTCTCTTTCATCGCTTTACTATACTAAAATTTGTTTTAAATGTTAGCACATGTTTTTTCAGATTGCAAGGGGGTATTTTGAATTTTATGTAAAATGTCTTCCTGGCTTTTCATTTACGGTCGCTTATGGTATTATTTACTAAATTCCACCCAATTCTAAAATTCGGAACCCATCAGCCTCTTTCCCGATCTGGCACAACAAACACCGCATTCCAGAATCTGTAATCTTTCCATCCAGCGTCATGACCACTTTCTGTACTCCATTCTCCGTTTCCAGATTCATAGCATCCATCTGAATTCCATTTAAATTGATCATATTCAGATATGTATTCAGATTACTGCCCTCTTTCGAACATTGAAAGGTTATCTTTACCTGTGAATGCTCTATCTCTTCATTTAATCCTGCTGCCTTCAATGCTTTCGCTATTACTTTCTCCTGCATCTCTGGCAATAATTCATATTCATACTTTCTGCACAGGCTCATCAGGTGTCTTAAGAACGCTTCATATTCTCCTTTAATCTCCGGATCTACATTTCCCGCTCTTTTTTCAACAACTGCAAGCTCCCGTTCCAGAACGAACACATCTCCTCCATTCTGTCCTTTTACTTCTGCAACGTGTTTCCCACATTTCATTCTTCTTAAAAACAACGGTTTCATATTTGTATCTATTTCATCAATTTCATTTCTTACTTCTTCTAAAGTCATTTTAATTTCCTCATAAAATTTTATATTATATTATATTTTTTATATAACTGCTGACAATAAGATTTATCTTCCGTCGCACATTTCAACTCATCATATTTTTTATCTGAAAGCAACTTTTGTGTAAGCTTCATAAAACGATCATATTCTTTCATTCCTTCTTTTATTCCTTTTTTTATTCCTTCTTTCATTCCATCATCACGAATCTGTCGTTCTCTTTCCTCTGCTTTCATAAATTCAGCCTCCATTTCAGCACTATCCTTTATTAACTGCACATTTTCATGAAGTTTCTGAAGACGTTTATCACATACTTTTTCCAAGTCTACTGATTTACTATCTGATACATAATGTAAAAAATCAATCAATGATGGTTCTACATCCTTTTTTATCTTGCCTTTCGTATTAAGAATACACTTCGTGCATCCGTCGCCCATTATTAAATCTGGTGATTCTTTACATCTATTATCAAACGTATATCTGTACAATTCTCTCCCATACAGATCAAAATCACATATTACAATAATAAACACCGGTTTCAGATTATCAAATCCACGTTCTCCACTTTTTAACATTGGTGCATCATTAAGTGCCTGATAAAATCTCGTTCTCTTAGGAATGTTTCCTTCATTCCTTTTCTGCATTTCAACATCAAATAATTCTCCAGCTATCGACTCAGCTATAAAATCCATACGAATACCTCTTTTCCCTGGAATATTATGAATTACTTTCTGATTTTCTTTCCATCTTAACTCTCTTAATTCAATTCCAAGAGATAACTCAATAATGTATTTACAGTTTTCCAAATTTTCAGTTGTTACATCGAACAGAAAATCATCTGTCAAATTTAAGTCTTTCAGTGTTCTCTCTTTTCTTGTTGACTCTGGTAATTTGATGCTGTTATTAAGTACATTCATATTCATCGGCAAATCCTCCTTCGTATATGCAGAGAGGAAATGCCTGCTTTTATTACCTTTGCAATCCGTTCCAAAATTCCTCTCTGCCTGTATAAAATCTCTCTGGGTTACAAGCATTGAAAATTCATAGAATGCGAAATGCATAAGTTCTTGATATGGCGTACATGCCAGTGAAAATATAGAATTATAATGCTTAACTGGATTGTATCACATAGTATATAAATTGTCGAGTGAAAATATATATTTACTTGCAGATTTCCCTCCTTAAGTTATAATAAAAATGAGAGAATAAATCTTTGGGGGATCATTATGATAAAAACATTGTTCAAACACATTTCAAAATACTATAAGGACACGTTTATCCTTGCTATCGCCGGGGTGGCAGTCGGCGTTCTGGTCGGAATTATAGACGCTGCATTCGGTCTGGGGCTTAATGCCTGTACCGCAATCCGGACGAAATATTTCTGGTATCTGATCTGGTTCCTGCCGCTCGGCGGGGTGTTCGTCTGGTTCATCTATCATCAGTTTGGCAAATCCGTTTCCAACGGTATGAAAATGGTATTCCATGTAGGACTTGGAAAGAATAATAAGCTTCCGATCCGCATGGTTCCGCTTGCCGTGATTGGAACCTGGACAACGCATCTGTTTGGCGGAAGTGCCGGACGTGAAGGCGTTGCTGTACAGATTGGTGCTGCCGTCTCTAATAATGTAGGACGCCTGGTTGATAAAACCATTGATATTGAAAACAGCCGGAAGATGTTCCTGATCACAGGAATGGCTGCCGGATTTTCCGGATTGTTCTGTACTCCGCTTGCTGCGATTTTCTTCGCACTTGAAGTACTGGTTGCCGGAAAACTGGAATATCATGCACTGATCCCGGCAACTGTTGCATCGATCAGTGCCGCATTTACTTCAAGGGCACTCGGACTTCGGAAATTCCACATCAACATTCTGGAAACACTGAACTACCATCCGTCTACCTATGATGCCGTTCTTCTTCTGAAGCTGGCAGCAATGGGACTGATCTTCGGCGTTGTCGGTGCTTTATTCGCACTGGGACTCCGGTATTTAAGACTGAAGCTTTCTTTCCGTTTTTCTTCACCTGTAAAGAAAGTTGTTATTATGGGCGCATTGATTGCCGTTCTTATGATGGTATTTCATCAGGGAAGATATTCCGGAACCGGATCGAATCTGATCGCACTATGCTTTGACGGTACAAGGGATGATGTCTATACTTATGACTGGATATTGAAGCTCGCACTGACTATCCTGACACTTTCTTCCGGTTTCATCGGCGGCGAGGTTGCACCACTGTTTTCCATCGGTTCCTGTCTGGGATATGTCCTTGGTCCTGTCTTCGGATTTGATCCGATGTTCGGTGCGGCACTGGGATTTGCTTCCGTATTCTGCAGCGGATCGAATACCTTGCTCGCAGCGATTCTTGTCGGAGTAGAAAGTTTTGGATATTCGATGCTGCCATTCTTCTTGGTGGTGTGCTTTGTGTCGTTTATCTTTAACTTTAATAATTCAATCTTTACGGCTCAGCGGGTTGCATTTACACGACCGACAAGACGGCAGCGGTTAAAAGAAAGACTTGCAGCAAAAAAGAATGCTAATTGAAATATGACAGCAAAAAATAAGTGTACACTCTTTTCCCTTAAAAGAATTGTACACTTATTTTCATATTTCAATCTAAACTTTCTATAACTCTATGACATCGCTTCGTAACTTTTCAAAAATTCAAAGAGCTTGCCACTTACAGCTTTCCTTGCATCCTTTCGTATTCAAAAGTCCCTATGCCATAATCGGCTTCAGTGCCTCAGCCAGCTTATCCTTCTCAGCCTGTGCCTCAGCCAGATCTTTACCAAGTGTTGTGTAGTAGATCTTGATCTTCGGCTCTGTTCCGGATGGACGTACGATTACTGTCTCGTTGTTCTCGAGTTTGTAAACTAATACGTTTGCTGCCGGAAGTCCTGTCTCTTCTGTCTTTGTATAATCTGTTACTGCTGTTACCTTGTATCCGGCAATCTCTGCAGGTGCATTCGCACGCAGGTTCTGCATGATTCCAGACATCTTGTCCATTCCGCTGAGTCCAGGGAATTCAAAGCTGTCAATCTTATTGAGATAACGTCCGTACTCTGCATAGATTTCTTCCAGTCTCTGTTTCAGAGAGCTTCCGATGCTTCTGTAGTAAGCTGCCATCTCGCAGATCAGCATAGATGCGATAACGGCATCTTTGTCACGTACATATGGTCCTGCAAGGTATCCGTAGCTTTCCTCGAATCCGAAGATGAATCTGTCTACTTCTCCAGCTGCCTCTAACTGTGCGATCTGGTCTCCGATCCATTTGAATCCTGTCAGTACGTTTCTCAGTTCTACTCCGTAATGAGCTGCGACTGCATCTGCAAGTGGTGTAGATACGAGAGATTTTACTGCAACTGCTTTTTCAGGCATCGTACCTTTTTCGATACGTCCTGCACATATGTAATCAAGAAGAAGTACTCCGACTTCGTTACCGCTTACCAGTTCGTAAGATCCGTCCGGACACTTCATAGCGATACCAACACGGTCTGCATCCGGGTCAGTGGCAAGCATAAGGTCTGCATCTGTCTCTTTTGCAAGATTTAATCCAAGCTCCAGTGCCTCGAAGATCTCCGGGTTTGGATAGCTGCATGTTGTAAAGTATCCATTTGGATATTCCTGTTCCGGTACGATTGTGATATCTGTGATTCCGATGTCTTTTAATACCTGTGTGACAGGTACAAGTCCGGAACCATTCAGTGGGCTGTATACCAGTTTTAATCCGGCTGTCTTACACAGTCCCGGACGAACCTGACGGGATTCGATTGCATCGTAGAGTGCTCTCTTACAGTCATCTCCTACGAATCTGATCAGTCCTTCTTCTACACCTTCTGCAAATGACATATATTTTGCTCCGGTCAGAACGTCTGTCTTCTGGATCTCTTCGTATACGATTGCTGCTGCATCGTCTGTCATCTGGCATCCGTCCGGTCCGTATGCTTTGTATCCGTTATATTTTGCCGGGTTATGAGAAGCTGTTACCATAACACCTGCATTACAGTTATAATAACGTGTTGCAAAAGAGAGCGCCGGTACAGGCATCAGTGCATCGTAGATTCTTACTTTGATTCCGTTTGCGGCAAGTACACCTGCTGCTGTCTTGGCAAATACATCACTCTTTAAGCGGCTGTCATAGCTGATTGCTACGGTCTGTGTTCCGCCCTGTGTCTTTACCCAGTTAGCCAGTCCCTGTGTTGCCTGACGTACTACATAAATATTCATACGGTTCGTTCCTGCTCCAAGCACCCCGCGAAGTCCGGCTGTTCCAAACTTCAGTGCTACTGCAAAACGTTCCTTGATTTCCTCATCGTTACCCTCAATTTTTGACAATTCCGGCTTCAGATCTGCATCTTCAAGATCTGCTGCAAGCCAGCGTTTGTATTCTTCCTGATACATCTTTTATCACTCCTACCTATTTCTTTTCGGGGTTTTTTGTATATTTTCACAACAAACCTACTAATAATATACCATTTTTTATACTTTCAGGCAATAAATGTACTGTAAATTATGTGAAAACTTTTCGTCATTTTTCTCAAAAATCAGAAAAAGACGGATGACACATTTTTCAGTGCTGTTTCCGTCTTTTTTCCGAAATTCCAGATTCTTTCTGTACTGTTTCTGTCCTCTTTCAAGAGTCCTGGATTTTTCTATTAATCTGTTCTGTACTATATATTCTGCTTTATTCTATTCCACATTATTAGTTGTACTTTCTGTATCAGAACTGCTGTCACTGTTATCTACCGACATCATATTCTCTACAATTGAACTTCCAACCTCATATACCATATTGGAATCTTTGAGCTGTACATACCGGTTATCACCATTTTCATTTCCAACATACACCGTACAGGTCTTCTTATCTCCTGAAGTACTGTCTTTATAAGTTGCCGTTACCGTGATCCGGTTTGCTTCATCCAGACCATATTTTGCCAGATCTTTGACATTATAGTCTGCACACTGGGTAAGTGAGATGGTTCCCCATCCACCTGCAAGTTCGGCACGTTGTTTCTTTTTCTTATAAGTTGTGGTCTCTCCGTTTTGTGTGACCTCAACTTTCTTCAGGTTCCCGCTGCTGATAGATGGCAGTGTATCATTCTCGGTAATAGATGACAGATCGAATACCAGATCTGATACCAGTGTACTTGAAATCGTGTACACCGCGTCAGAATCCTGGATCATTGCATAATAATTATCCCCTGCCGCATCACCGATCTCAATCGTTCCTTTGGTTCCATCTTTTGCTGTATAGGTAATGGTATAATCCGGACTGTCCAGACCATAATCTGCTTTCTCATCCGGATCACTCAGCTTGCGGACCGCTGTCAGTCCGGTGATCTCTTTTGCCGTGCTCTTGATCGTACTCTGATTCAGGCGTACCCCGTCATCCTCATCGTAGATCCATTCGCCATCCTCTTTGGTAAAGCTCATCTTGCTTCCACCGCTCTCGTAGGCAAATGTTTTCAGACTTTTTGCATCTACCAGACTGATCTTCTCTTTGTCTTCTTTGGCTTTTTTCTGCTTGTCACTGTGACTGTTCCAGGCTTTTAAGCCTCCGTACAGTGCACACAGTACTGCAAGTACCGCCACCATGATGAACATCGTCTTTTTCTGTTTCATCAAATTTCCCCCTTACGCTTTTCTTCTCTTCCACCAGCGCATGAATCCATAGATCAGGATCACAAGCGGGATTCCGAAGATTGTCAGGATACTGATGATTCCTGCGTGCTGCATTGTATTATTGCTTACTTCCAGACTCTTGGCCTTGATTGCCACATTCTTCGTATTGTCAAAGTTCGCTGTTACAGCGTTCATGAACAGATCAAGGTTCTCCAGTGTTGTATAAGTATCCGTAATCTGTGAATCGATCATACTCTCAGATGTAATCACTGTCAGACGGCTGGTCTTGGTCTCATCAGATGAGCTGCTGTCGGATGAGCTGCTGTCGGATGAACTGCTGTCAGACGAATCATCCGATGTAATCTGTTCGGTCGCAACTGCTCCCAGTGTATACGTTCCTTCTTCCTGCTTATCCTCTGTAACCGCGTACGAATTATCCGATGTCTGCATGAATGCAGCCGTTGTGATCGTATCTCTTGCCGGATCGGTTGTCGTAAGTCCATGTGCATTGATCAGCAGTACCATCTCAGATTCCAGATTCTTCGCAAGATCGTCTGTTGCTGTAATCTCAGGGAAGATGTAATAGTAGTTACCCTGATAGCTTCTCTGCATATCTGCGATATAACCGTCCGCTTTCTGCATACCATATTCTTTCAGGACTTCATCCAGATTCGGTGTCTCATCCTCAGAATCTCCAAGGATGATAAATATCTTTCCACCCTCTTTCAGATAATTCAGAAGCAATGTCTTCTCATCATCGGAAATGTCTTTTGACGGAGCATCCAGGAATAACAGATCACAGTCGTCCGGAATCTCTCCTGTCATCATCAGATTCACTTCCTCTGTCGTCAGGTTATTCTTGCTGAACAATTTATTTACAGAATCTGAAAATGTTGCTTCCCCGTGTCCAGTTGTATAATATACTTTCTCAGTCTGTTCACTTGTAACCGAATTGACCGCACTTGTGAACTGGCCTTCTCCATCGAATTCAGATGCCGAACTGCTTCCGGTTGTATAATAAGAATACGAATCCGAAACTAAAATATCGTCAAAAGACACGGTTTTCGTTTTTCCGGTATCTTTACATGAGATTACGATCGTATCTTTATCGACTCCTGCTTTTGTAAGTGCTGCCGGATGAAGAACCGGATCGATCCATTTGACCGTAATGTTATCGGAGAGTGCTGTATATTTCTTTATGAAAGATTTGATTCTTGTATCCGTAGAATCTTTCTCCGCATAGATCTTAAATGTTACCTTTTTATCCAGCTTATTCAATACCTTTTTGCTGGTCTTCGATATTCCGTAAATGTTATTGTCACTGATATCTATACTCTTTACATTCTCCGGAAGCTGCCCTGCGATCAGATTGACAACGATCACCATGCAGATTACAAGGGCGATCATTCCCATACTGTAACTTCCGTTCTTCGATGACGCACTCCGGAATGACTTCTTGATTTTTTCTAACATTATGCTCCTCCTAACTCCAACGTCTCTTCTGAATCATCTGCATCGTCAAGAAGAAGAACAAGACGATCAGTGACAGGTACAATATAATCCCGCTTACATCCAGAAGATGGTTATCGGCAATATTGGAAAATACTTCGGTCAGTTCCAGTTTGCCAAGAACGGTAGAAAGCAGGCTTTCAAACACTGTTTTCTTTACAAGGTAAGTAATGAGTGTCCCGGCAAGTATGATCAGTTCCAGTACACCGCTGATCACAATATTTTTCGTCATATTCCAGACTGCAAGTACGATCAGTGTCAGCAGCACCGCAACTGCCACTGCATTTGCCCATGCTGCCGAAGGGATGAAGTTCAGGATTCCGCTCCACAGATACGTCAGAAGCAGAATACCGAATGCTCCGATTGCTGCAATGATCACGCTTTCCGTTAATGAAGAAACGAACATTCCAATGGAAATGTATACGCATCCAAGTAAGAAAAATACCAGGATTGCCAGATAATCTACCTTAATGTATGCCGTTCCCTGTGCCTTAATGATCAACGGAAAGATCAGATAGATCACACACGGCACTGCCATGATCGTTACCATTGCAAGATATTTTCCGAGCACGATCTTGAACAGGCTGACCGGTGCGGTCAGTAACATCTGGTCTGTCTTATTCTTCTTATCTTCTGCAAAACAGCGCATCGTCAGGATCGGTATCGCTACCAGATATACGAACATGATCCCTGACAATACATAAGAAAAATACGGATAACCATAATTTAAGTTATACGCCAGGAAATAGATTCCCGTATAAGCTACCAGGAATGCAATAAATACATATCCTATCATAGAATGAAAATAGGATCTTAACTCTCTTTTATAGATGGCTCTCATCTTACTTCTCCTCCTTTATCATTCTATTACCTGACCCCTGGGTCAGTTCCAGGAATATCTCTTCCAGTGTTGTCTTACTCTGATTTAAGGTAAGCAGCGGTGTATCTGCGTGCGAAAATGCAAGGAACAGTTCTTCTCTGATATCTTCTCCGCCCTTTGCCGTAATCTGGGCCGTTGTGATGCCGCTTGCACTGGTACGGTATTTTACTTCTTTGATCTTTCCCGTCCTGCGGATGATATGATCCATCTCGTCTCTGGAAGCTTTTGCTTCTATTTCGATCTGTCCTTTTCCACTCATCATATTTTCCAGGTTCTCCGTTGTGTCACTGGCAACCAGTTTTCCGTTGGATATGATCATGATATAATCGCAGACTTCTCTTACTTCCGCAAGAATATGAGAACTTAAGATCACCGTGTGCTTTTTCGCCAGCTTCCGGATCAGTTCACGGATCTCGATGATCTGCTTCGGATCAAGTCCTACTGTCGGCTCATCCAGAATGATGATCTCCGGGAATCCCAGAACTGCCTGTGCCAGGCCGACTCTCTGCTTATAACCTTTTGACAGGTTCTGGATCAGCCGGTTCTCCACATCTCGCAGTTTGGCAAGCCTTATGACTTCCTCTATCTGCGGTTCTCGTTTGTCTTTTGCTATTCCTTTTAATTCAGCGGCAAATTCCAGATATTCACGCACCGTCATTTCCATATATAACGGCGGGATCTCCGGCAGATAGCCGATATTCTTCTTTGCTTCCTCCGGCTCTTTTAAGATATCATGTCCGTCGATCAGCACCTGTCCCTCTGTAGCTCCCAGGTAACCGGTCATGATATTCATGGTTGTAGATTTTCCAGCACCGTTTGGTCCTAAGAATCCATAGATTTTCCCGGATTCTACGGTGAAATTCAGATGATCTACCGCCAGGTGGTTACCATAGCGTTTGGTAAGATTCTTTACTTCTATCAAATTTCCTTCCTCCTGTTAAACTCAATCTGTTAACAATATAAGGGGGATGTTTGAAAAGTATGTGGAAAAAATATGTTTATTTCGTGAATTAAAGTTCATATGCCGAACAATAATATCCAAATGACTTCCCGGACAAAAAAACAGAACCACTATCTTCCCAGGCGGCTCCACTCACTACGTTCGAAGTCAGCTTTTGTAAGAAGATACTGATTCTGTTTTTTGTTATTGCATTATCTTGATGTCTGCTTCCTTAAATATCCCTGGTATATGCGGCTGCTGATAATTCCTTTCAGCACATTTGCCGCGCTTCTTTTTACATCTTCTTCCAGAATGATACCCTTGGATACCGCCTTTACAATGTCATCTACCGTACCGGAACTTCCCGGCATGATCAGATCATTTCCTGAGGCAATGGCATGTGCCGGATCGCCGTATTTTCTTCCGGTTGCGAACCAGTCAGTCATAACGAAGCCGTCAAAGCCCCATTCATTCCGCAGCACCTGTGTCAGCAGACGGTAGCTGTTGTTGACATATTTGCCATTTACCTTATTATAGCTGCTCATCACAGCTCCCGGATGCGATTCTTTGACCGCAATTTCAAATCCCTTCAGATAGATTTCCCTGAGTGCCCTTTCATTTATATTGACATTCGTCTTGTTACGGTTATCTTCCTGATTATTACAGCAGAAATGCTTTAGTGTAACATAACAGCCCCGGTTTTGCTGCACTCCATTTGTGATTGCAGCTGCGAACTTTCCCGTGAGCAGTGGATCTTCGGAAAAATATTCAAAATTCCGTCCACATAACGGATTGCGGTGAATATTCATTCCAGGTGCAAGCCAGTAGGTAACACCATAAGCTTCCATCTCTTTTCCGACTGCATTCCCGACTTCTCCGGCAAGCTTAAGATTCCAGCTCGATGCAAGTGAGATCCCTACCGGAAATGCCGTTGTATACTGATATAGCAGATTCCTGCTGTCCGGATTGCCAAGCATCACTTTCTTTACCGCTTCCGGCAGATACTTTAGAAAGGAAATGTTCGGCTCCACGCCTTTTACCTTACCGGTGATCGATACGGATGATATCTTATGAAGCCGGAGTCCTGCGGGACCATCTGCCATGACGACATTCGGGATCCCTTTTGCCAGCAGATTTCCGGTCGTCACACCTGCTGCTCCCGGCGCTTCAAAGAATCTCTGCCCGGACATTCCTCCGCCTACAACCAGTTCCGCCATATCCCTGAGTGTCAGCGAATCCATGATCCTGTCCGTCTCTTCTGATGAATAGATCTCCACCGGTCCATACTCATAATCCGCTTCCGGGATAATCCCCGGCTCGATACAAAGGCTCTGGATCTTTTCCACATCGTCAATGATCACTTCACAGGTTCTTCCCCAGTTCTGTCTGCAGTCACTGGTTGCATGAAGAAGTTCCTTTTCTTCCTGTCGTTCCAGTTCTGTCACCCTTACCGGTGCTTTACAGATATGTGAATGTTTCTCTGTAATCATTTCTGTTTCCAGTTTTAAGATTCCACATACTCTGGTATTTCTGCTTGAGTTCCCGATCCGCACGACGTATTCACCAGGTTCCAGAAGGGTAGCCGCATCCTGTTCCCGGTAACTGGTAAGATCCCGCAGGTCAAATTGCAATGTTACCATTTCCTGTCCGCCAGGCTCTATCTCTTCCGTCTTCGCAAATGCTGTCAGTCTCTGGGCTTCTTTTTCCAGTCCGCCGTCCGGACAGCTTACATAGATCTGCACAACTTCTTTTCCGCTATATGCGGTTCCTTTATTCTTTACACTTGCACAGATGGTCACTGTTGTTTTCTCTAGTTTCATATCTGCAAAATGTATTTCAAATGTCGTATATGACAGCCCATATCCAAATGGATACCTCGGTGCTACATGAAATGTATCGAAATACCGGTAGCCGACATAGATGCCTTCCCGGTAATATTCTTCATCCAGATTTCCATTCAGATAACTATAGTCATCTGCTGCCGGATAGTCCCGGTAATGCTTTGCCCATGTATCTGTCAATTTCCCTGACGGAGAATATTTCCCGCATACCACATCTGCAAATGCCTGACCGCCCATCGTTCCTAACTGTCCCATGAAGATCACCGCGTTGATACCCGGAATCTCATGCAGGAAATTCAGATCAAACTGTCCTCCCACATTGATTGCCACGATCATATGCGCGTACTGCTCTGCACAAAACGCAAGATTCACCCGTTCTATTTCCGACAGACCATATTCATTCTCCTCAAGCTTCCGGTCTGCACCTTCTCCTGCCTGTCTGGAGATCACATAGATGCAGGTATCTGTCTCAGATCTGTCTATATCTTCCTGCAGAATCGCCCTTCCATATGGATAACGGTACGGACTGCTCATCAGATTCATAAAATCCGACAGATTCTTCGGATTCAGTTTCTTCCGGAATTCTTCTGCATACGCACGTTCTCCCTCCTGAAAACTCTGATCGTAATCTTCAATCCAGTCCATGGTTGTAATCTCGAATCCTGCATGCTCCATTCCTTCCAGAATCGATACCGCATGCCGTTCATTGACCTCTCCGGAACCGGTACCTCCCTTGACCGTCATCTTTGCACCAGCTCCGTAAAGTGCAATCTTTCCAGGCTTTACCGGAAGTACTCCGTCATTTTCCAGAAGTACGATTCCTTCCACTGCTGCCTGATATGCCAGTTTCTTTCCGGCTTCTTCCAGTGGTGTTACTGCATCTGTAAGTGCAGCTTTATGAATGCTTCTTGTTCTCATTGTGATCTTTGCATCCTTTCTATTTTCCAGATGTCGGTATATATGGACGCAATGCTCCTGCCACGTTACTGATCGGCATTGTCTGAAGCCATACTTTGCCCGGACCATGGATCACCGTATTGAAGATTCCTTCTCCACCAAATAACATATTTTTCACACCCGGAACGCTCTTGATCTCCATTCTGCAGGTAGCTGTCATCGCAGCAAGATGTCCGGTATCAACTACGATTTCCTGATCGTCACGCAGTTCATATTCGACAACAT
>JBNMJT010000047.1:0-16131 GCA_050873945.1 Dorea sp. | reverse complement strand
TTGTTCTGGTTGCTGCATCCAGATACATGTTCTCATCGTATCCTTCTTCGTGAGCTGTTACGATTGCATGAAGACTCATTGCGTAGTTCAGTCCGGCTTTTACATGACCTGTTCCATGCGGTGCTGCACGGTCAAAATCAGAAACTTTAATTGTGATCGGTTTTGCGCCGCCCTTAAAGTATGGTCCAACCGGTGTGGCAAATACACGGAACTGATACTCTTCTGCAGGTTTTACACCGATAACGGCACTGGAACCGAACATATAAGGTCTTACATATAAGGTTGCTCCTGATCCGTATGGCGGTACGTAAGCTGCATTTGCTTTTACAACCTGTTTAATAGCATCTACAAATCTATCTTCCGGGAATACAGGCATCTCAAGTCTTGCTGCTGAGTCTGCCATTCTTGCTGCATTTAAGTCCGGGCGGAATGTTACGATATGACCATCTTCTGTGGTATACGCTTTCATTCCTTCAAAACATGTCTGTGCATACTGAAGTACGCCTGCACATTCGCTGATCGTAATCTGGTCATCGGAGGTAAGTGTACCTTCATCCCATGCTCCATTTTTAAAATTGGAAACATATCTCTTATCTGTCTTCATATAGCCAAATCCAATGTTTGACCAGTCAATATTCTTCTTCTCCATTGTGACTCCTCCGTCCTTTAAACAAATGTTTGATTTATCATCTTGTCTTATTATAATACTACTGTTTTTAAAATTCAAGAGTGCGCTCTGTTTTTTTATCATACAATTTTCATCCGGTCAATTCCATGATCAGATTTAAAATTTCTATCGTTCCATCATACTGATCGATTCAATACCGACACTTCCGCCGCGGACAACTTCAATGCTTGAGAATTCTTCCTTCATCAGCTTGATAACCGCATCGTTCTTTGTAGCTGTCTGAACGAATTCCATCAGGACACTGTCCTTTCCGTAATCGATCACCTTTGCCTTGAATGTCTCTGCGATCTGGAAGCATTCCACCTTATCATCCTTTGTGCACTTACGTACTTTTACATACAGGATCTCTTTCATACGCACGAATACGTCTGTAAAATCAATGACCTTGATTACTTCTACCAGACGGTTCAGCTGCTTTTTGATCTGCTCAAATGTCTCGTCATCACTGACCGTAGCGATCGTCATTCTGGATACCGTCGGATCTTCCGTCGTTCCAACTGTCAGACTGTCCAGGTTGTAAGACTTTCCGGAAAAGAGTCCGGAGATCTTGGACAGAACTCCCACCTGGTTTTCTACATATAATGAGATCCATCGTTTTTTCATACCGTTATTCATAATTTGCTCTCCTTTCGTCCTCTTATCCCTAACAGTCCATGATCAGGTCTTCCAGTGTTCCGCCTGGTTTTACCATCGGGTATACCAGATCTTCAGGATCGATGTCAAACTCCAGGATGTACGGTGTCTTCTTACTCTTCATCGCCTCTCTGAATGCAGGTTCGATGTCTTCTTTCTTTGTAATATGGATTCCTTTTGCCCCATAACTGTCTGCGAGCTTCATAAAATCCGGTGTATAAGTCGGGCATTCTACTTCTCCGCATTTTCCTCTGCAGGCTGCTCCCGAACGCAGACATGTCATGGAATAACGTTTTCCGTAGAATAACTTCTGCCACTGGCGTACCATTCCCAGATTATTATTATTGAAGATACAGCTGATGATCGGAAGTTCTTCCAGTACTGCTGTTGCCAGTTCCTGGCTGTTCATCTGGAATCCGCCGTCACCGGAGATGGAGATAACCGGTGTATCCGGATTACCGATCTTGGCTCCGATTGCTCCCGGCATACCGTATCCCATCGTTCCAAGGCCTCCGGACATCAGAAGCTTCTTCTTCTCTGTGATCTCGATAAACTGTGCCGTAAACATCTGATGCTGTCCGACATCTGTTACAATGATCGCTTCATCAAAGATGCGGTTGATTGCCTCGATAACATCCTGTGGTGTCATGATCGGCTTTTTCTTCATCATCAGCGGATGTTCTTCTTTCCACCCTTCAATCGTCTTCAGCCATTTTTCTGTCTCACACGCAGAGACATACTCCAGCATCTTCGTCACTGCTTCTTTTGCATCCGCTACGATCGGCACATCTACCTGTACATTTTTTGAAATCGCTGCTGTGTCAATATCAATATGTACGATCTGTGCATTTGGAGCAAATGAATGCAGTTTCCCGGTAATACGGTCGTTGAATCTGGTTCCGATCGAGAATAACAGGTCACATTCATTGACCGCCATATTGCAGGCATATGCACCGTGCATTCCAAGATTACCTATATAAAGAGGATGTGTTGTCGGAATTGCCCCGCGTCCCATTACTGTTGTAACTACAGGAACATTCGTCATATCCACCAGTTTGGTGAATTCTTCATTGGCGTGTGCGATATTGATTCCGCCACCGGCAAGGAATAATGGCTTCTTTGCTTTAGAGAGCATCTTGAGCGCCCGCTTCAGCTGTCCTACATGTACATGTGTATTCGGTTTATAGCCGCGGATATTCACTTCTGCCGGATATTCTGCACTTCCCAGTTCTCCCATCACATCTTTCGGAAGGTCGATCAGCACCGGTCCAGGTCTTCCTGTTCTTGCGATGTAGAACGCTTCTTTAATAATGCGTCCCAGATCTTCTCTGTTTCTGACTGTCACGCCATACTTTGTAATGCTTCTTGTGATCCCCACGATATCTACTTCCTGGAAAGCATCATTTCCGATCAGATGTCTGGATACCTGTCCGGTAAAGCATACCATCGGCACGCTGTCATAATATGCCGTTGCAAGTCCTGTAACCAGATTCGTTGCTCCAGGTCCGCTCGTAACGAGACATACACCGACCTTTCCCGTTGATCTGGCATAAGCATCCGCCTCATGTACCAGTGCCACTTCCTGCCTCGGAAGGATCACCTTTGTATAGTCCTGTTTATAAAGTTCATCACTGATATCAATGGTACAGGCTCCCGGATAGCCAAATATCGTATCCACCTGCTCTTCTCTCAGTGCTTTTACCAGTAATTTATTTCCACTGATCTTCTTCATATACTACCTCCTTAACACATAAGAAACGCCCCAAGCCGTCAGCTCAGGGCGAATGTTACATCCGTGTTACCACCTAAATTCAGAAACTACTTTCTGCTCTCTGTCCGGTACAGATTCCTATACCGGCTCCCCGATAACGCCGGGACTGCGTTGAAGTCTACTCGGATACTCTTCACTCTGGATATTTTTACATATCACTGTATATTTCCTCTTGTATCCTTTCGGTTCACAGCTCAAAGGCTACTTCCATAAATCCTTCACGAAGACTTGCACCTCCCGCCTTCTCTCTTTGCTTCCGGAATCTATGTACTCCTCCTTGTCATAGCATTTCACTGAATATTTATAAAATATTATAGGTGACACACTTAGGTATTGTCAACTATTTTCGGTTTGTTAATTTTTTGTTGACGTTTTTTTATTATTTTTTCTACTAAATCCGCCAATTTTTTCACCTTTCACAAATTTGTTGGATTATTTCAAATATTTTTGTGATTTTTTTCATTTTTTTCAAAAAACATGTGGCAAAAAACTGCAAAAAATTATACAATAGATACATAAGCAATAAGGAGGATATGTCATGAAACAAAAAAATATGTTAGCGATGATATTAGCCGGCGGTAGAGGCTCTCGTCTTCACGAACTGACAAATAAAGTTGCAAAACCAGCTGTTTCCTATGGTGGAAAATACAGAATCATTGATTTTCCACTCAGTAACTGTGCCAACAGCGGCATCAATGTCGTAGGAGTATTAACCCAGTATGAATCCATCCTGCTGAACAGTTATGTGGCTGCAGGCAGACGCTGGGGCTTAGATGCAAAAGACAGCGGTGTCTTCGTTCTTCCGCCTCGTGAGAAAGCAGATGCAAACCTGGATGTATACAGAGGTACTGCAGATGCCATTTCCCAGAACATCGACTTCATTGATACATACGCACCGGAATACCTCCTGGTACTTTCCGGCGACCACATTTACAAAATGAATTACGATGCAATGTTACAGGAACACAAGGACAATGGTGCCGATGCAACAATTGCTGTTATCGAAGTTCCTATGAAAGAGGCAAGCCGTTTCGGTATCATGAATACCAACGAAGAAGGCCGTATTGTAGAATTCGAAGAGAAACCGGAACATCCGAAGAGCAACCTTGCTTCTATGGGAATCTACATCTTCAACTGGAAACTGTTACGTAAGAAATTAGTTGCCGATATGAAAGATCCTGATTCCAGCCATGATTTTGGTAAAGATATCATCCCATCTCTTCTGAATGATGACAAGAAATTATATGCATACAAGTTCAAAGGTTACTGGAAAGACGTCGGAACAATCGACTCTCTCTGGGAAGCTAATATGGATCTGTTAAGTAAGAACAATCAGCTTGACCTGAATGATCCTACATGGAAGATCTACACAGAGGATGCTACTGCACTTCCGCAGTACATCGGACCTGATGCAGAGATTCATCATGCATTTGTCAATCAGGGATGTGTGATCGAAGGTGAGATCGACCATTCCGTTCTCTTTACAGGCGCAAAAGTCGGCAAGGGAGCTAAGATCATTGACAGTGTTCTTATGCCGGGTGTTGTCGTGGAAGAAAATGCTGTCGTTACACGTGCACTGGTTGCCGATAACGTTAAGATCGGTGCAGGCGCAAAAGTCGGCGATGCAAAGAGCGAGCATATCGAACTCGTTTCCAAACGTGTAAAGGGGGTAGAATAATTATGGCTAAAGCATTTGGAATTGTAAACTTTGCCGGAAATCACATCGGCGTGGAAGGCATGCAGGAATATCGTCCGGTAGGTGCATTCTCTTTCCTTGGACGTTACCGTGTCATCGACTTCCCGATCTCTAATATGAGCAACAGCGGAATTGACCACATCCAGGTATATATCCGCAGAAAACCACAGTCTCTGACTGCACATCTCGGAACCGGACGTCACTATAATATCAATTCCAAGAGTGGTAATCTTCAGATTCTCTACTCCGGACTTGGTATGAATATGAGTCTGTATAACAATGACATTGCTTCTTATATCGAGAACCTGGAATACATCGAACAGGAACTCGCTGAATATGTAGTGATCGCACCAAGTTATATGGTTTATACACAGGATTACAAGAAACTGTTAAATGACCACATCGAATCCGGTGCTGACATCACTCTGCTGTATCACTCAGTAGATAACGCAAAAGAATATTTCCTGAACTGCTATGCTCTGAACCTGAACAAGCAGAAAGGCGTTCTTTCACTGGAACAGAATCTTGGAAATGCAAAGAACAAGAACATTTTCATGGATACTTATATTATGAAAAAGGATCTGTTCATTGAGCTGATCCACAAAGCAAGAAAAACTTCTTCTGTATACACTTTATTAGATATCGTCAATGCTTCCTGTGAAGAACTTGATATCCGTGGTGTTTCCCACAGAGGATACTTTGCTGCAATCTCTGATTTCAAGAGTTACTATGATTCAAACCTTTCTCTGACAGACATTAAGACTGCTCAGAATCTGTTTGATCCTAACTGGCCTATTTATACAAGAACGAACGATTCCTGCCCGACACAGTATTTCGAGACAGGAACAGCCAAGAACTCTGTTGTATCCAATGGATGTCTGATCGAAGGTTCCCTGGAACACTCCGTTGTAGGTCGTGGATGTATTATTAAGAAAGGTGCTGTCATTAAGAACTGCGTTGTTCTCTCTGATGCATACATTGGTGAAAATGTTCACATTGAAAACCAGGTTGTTGACAAGCACGCAAAGATCACACATGTAAAAGAACTTACATCTTCCGAGGAACGTCCTGGATATGTAAGAAGAAACGATACATTATAGATGATATTTTTACAGACAAAAAAGCAGCCAGAATCGGTATCTTTTCCGAACTCCGGCTGCTTTTCCTAAGCTATTTCATTTTTATTCTATTTACTTTTCTACACCAGATTCTTATCTGCCAGACATTTTCTACCGGATCACTTCTTCTGCTATCTTCTGCCATGATATCCGGCTTACATCACACGCTTTCGTATTTCCGGCATCAATTGCAGTCTTCAAGGTCTCTGCCAGCCGCTGTTCAAATGCAGGAAGATCTTCTTCCACAGCTTCATCCGGTCCCTTCATCTTCGGAAGTTTCACGTATCGGATGTCTGCATCCGGCACCATATCCGCAAGCCACTCTGTAATCCCATCCAGTTCCGTCATCACCACACGGTCTCCGCATGCCAGGCTTTCGATCACCGTCAGCGGAAGTCCTTCATACATCGATGGCAGAACAAAGATATCACTCGCATTGTATAATTCTGCAAGCTTCGTCTGTGATACACATCCGGCAAGCTTCACCGGATATCTGCAGGACCTTGCCATCTCTTTGATCTCTTCATATTCCTGCTGATTACCGGCACCTCCGGCAAGTGTCAGCTGTATCTGATCTTTCCCGTAATCCAGAAGATTCAGTGCCCGGATCAGACTTTTCACACCTTTCTTCTGCGTAATTTTCCCCGCAAATATCAGGCGCGTCTGCCCGTCTTCTTTTCCGGATGTCAATTCTGATGTCCGTTCCTCTGTCCGTTTAAATATCTGACTGTTATAGCCCGTTCCGATCACCGTCATCTTTTCATCCGGCACCGGATAGACACGCTTAATCTTTTCCTTCTGTGCATCCTGTAATGCGAAGATCCGGTCCAGCTTTGGAATCTGCCGGCGGATAAATTCTCTTTGAAACGGAATATTTTCCATCTGCCGCAGATCCGTGTTATGGCAGAATCCATATACCTTTTTCTCCGGATAACGCTCTCTTACAAGTGCTGTCAGATAATACAGATGATGACATAAGATAATGTCCGGATTTTCTTTTTCCACTGCCCGATCCAGTACTTCCAGAAATGCATCCCGGAATTGTTCTGTCATTTCTTTTGTCATATCCCGGTATCTGGTACTTGTATATGGCATCTCATCCGACATTCCCACTACCGGATACGGAAGTTTCTCCGAGGCAAAATATATCGGATACACCGTTACCCCATCCGGCATCTCTATCCGGTCCTCTCTTGTGACGCCCGCCACTACAGCCTGTGAAACACCAGTCTCTGCCAGAGATCTTACCACCTCAGTCAGATAGACACCGCTTCCGGTACTGCCAGGCTTCTGCGCCGTGACACTTAGTACTCTCATTTCTGATCTGTTATCTCCTCTCGTAGATTGTAAATACATATTCCAGATCAAAATAAGTCTGCTCGTCACTGATCTTCGTCATCTCCCATTCCGGATCTTCATCCAGATTCGGGAAATATGTATCTGCATCATATGCATGATCGATCTTTGTAATGTACGCCTTCGTACAATACGGAAGCAGCTGGCGGTAAATACTCTCCCCGCCGATCACAAAGATGTCCTCAGAGTCATATTTTTTTAATTCTTCCACCATCTCTTCTACGGTATGTACAATAACGGTATCCTTCACCTTATAGTTCTTATCCGTTGTAAGCACCACATTCACACGGTTCTTAAGCGGCTGTCCGCCCGGAAAGCTCTCCAGGGTCTTTCTTCCCATTGCTACTACTTTTCCTTTTGTCGTCTCACGGAAGAACTTCATATCCTGCGGGATACTTACCAGTAATTTATTCTCTTTTCCAATTGCCCAGTTCGAATCTACTGCAACGATCAAATTCATCGTCCGTACCTCCTTTTGTCTGTTCTCTTATTTATTCTCTTATCTGTATATTTGTTACTTGTTCACGTTTCGTGTTTTTACCATTCCTACACTGCGACCGGAATATTCTTGATCTGGTCATGTGTCTGATAATCGATCAGTTTCACATCATCTCTTGTAAACTGATAGAAATCTTTGACCTCCGGATTCAGCCAGAATTTCGGTGCCGGAAGCGGTTCACGACTGATCAGCTCCTCAATCATCGGTACATGTCTGTCATAAATATGCGCGTCTGCGATCACATGTACAAATTCCCCGGCTTCCATATCGCATACCTGCGCCAGCATATGGATCAGCACAGCATACTGACATACGTTCCAGTTATTTGCCGCAAGAACATCGTTAGATCTCTGATTCAGGATTGCATTCAGTGTCAGCTTGTCATGTCCCGGCTTTTTGGTCACATTAAATGTCATACTGTATGCACACGGATACAGATTCATCTCGTGCAGATCCTGATGTACATAGATATTTGTCATGATCCTTCTGCTGTATGGATTGTTCTTCAGATCATAGATCACACGGTCTACCTGGTCAAACATACCTTCTTTATACTGATGCTTTACCCCCATCTGATATCCGTAAGCTTTTCCGATCGAACCATCCTCATCGGCCCAGCTGTCCCAGATATGGCTGTGAAGGTCGTTGATATTATTCGACTTCTGCTGCCAGATCCACAGAAGTTCATCTGTACAGCTCTTGATCGCTGTTCTTCGAAGTGTCAGTGCCGGAAATTCTTTCGAAAGATCATAGCGGTTCACTACGCCGAATTTCTTGATCGTATATGCCGGTGTTCCGTCTTCCCACACCGGTCTTACCTTTTCTCCTCTGGTATCCGTACCGTTATCGATGATATCACGGCACATATTGATAAATACTTTATCTGCATAACTCATTTTTATCTCTCCTGTCTCTCTGCCTGTAGTTCTTTCTACGGATCACTGATATTATAAAGCACACGTTCCAGCATCTTTTCCAATGCTGCGATTTCCTTTTTGCTCATCCCGATCGTAAGCCTCCGGTCGATCTTCTTGCGGTAATTATCCATCTTTTTCTGGATGTCGTATGCTTTTTCTGTCGGATAAATATTCTTACATCTCTTATCCTGATTACTTGGAACCGACAGGATGAATCCTTTCTCATCCAGCCTTTTTAAGATGCCTGTCACCGTCGGATTCTTAAGACTCAGTGCCTTCTCAATGTCTTTCTGGTTCACGAATTCCTTACTGCTGCCAAGAAGGTAATCCAGCACCGCACACTGTGACGATGTGATTCCAATCCCGCGGAGCATGTTATTGAATTCCTTTTCGTAAATGTTATTAATCTGTTTGAACATAAATCCAACGGGTAATCGTTCTTTCATCCTTTGTCTTCTCCCATTCCCCTGTAAGTATTATCCGTCCGGGGAACTTCACATACCCGGACGGACTCATTCAATCTATTTTATCATATTCTAACACCCTATGCAATCGTATCCATCGCACGAAGCTCTTTTAGCGCAAATCCGATTGCAACAATTCCTGCTGCCGCATCAGCGATCGGTCCGGCATACATCACCCCATCAATTCCCATAAAAATCGGGAAGATAAGTATCAGTGGAAGCAGGAAGAGTACCTGTCTTGTAAGTGAGACCACAATACCAAGCTTTGCCTTGCCGATTGATGTAAAGAACCCGGAGGACATCGGCTGGATCCCATTGATAAATGTCATAAACATAAAGATCCGGAAATACCTCGCTGCAAATTGATAATATTCCTTACTTCCTGTACCGAAGATACTCACAAGCTGCGTCGGGAAGAACTGGAAGCACAGGAAGAATACAATGCCAACTGCCATGGCGATCCGGAATGCTTTCCAATAGGTCCTCTTCACCCTGTCATACGCCTCCGCACCGTAATTGAATCCCCAGATTGGCTGGCACCCCTGTGAAATTCCGATCGCGATTGCCATGAACACCATATTCACTTTGGAGATTACACCCACACACGCCAGCGGAATATCTGTCCCATACACCGAAGCCGCTCCATAATGCCGCAATGTATTATTCATCGTGATCTGCACCACAGCCATGGCAATCTGATTGATGCAGGAAGCCATTCCCAGCGATATGATCTTCTTCAAAAGTGGTCCGGACGGACGGAACATCTCTTTTTTCAGTTCCATTTTACGAAATCGTCCAAAATATACAATGACCATAATACCTGATACAATCTGACCGATCACCGTCGCCCAGGCAGCACCTTTGATCCCCCAGTGGAATCCGAAGATAAATAACGGATCTAAGATCGTATTGATGATTGCTCCTGTCAGCATACATGTCATCGAATATGTCGGACTTCTGTCTGCCCGGATCAGATGATTCCCGCCCGTCGTCAGGATCAGAAACGGGATTCCGAATGCGGTGATCCCCGTGTAGTCCTGTGCGTATGGCAGAATCTTCGTTGTTACCCCGAAGATGTGCAGTAAAGGATTCAAAAATACAAGTGTGACCGCCGCAATGATCACTCCGCAGATCACCAGCATAGAAAGTCCGGTCCCCGCGATCCTGCTTGCTTTCTCATGATCTCCTGCACCGGAACACAGGTTAAAATTCGATGCACTTCCGATTCCCAGAAGAAGTGCCGTCGCCGTACAGATGATCGACACCGGAAATGCGATATTGGTCGCCGCATTTCCCAGAAGTCCAACTCCCTGTCCGATGAAGATCTGGTCTACAATATTATATAATGAACTCACCAGCATACTGATGATTGCCGGAATTGCAAATTTAGCGATCAATTTTCCTTCTTTTTCTGTTGCCAGAGGATTCTCTTTTTTCTGTTCCTCCATCTTGTCTTCACTCCTTATTTTTCTTTTTTTATTTTCTTTCCTTGTTACTTTTATCTGATGACTCTTTTTCCTGCCGGCAGTTTTTCAGTCGTCCGCCGGCGATTATAAAGGACGGAGCTTGTTACGGTCTCCGTCCTCTGAAAATATTCTGCTATTTATGCTTTTTATTTATGCTTTTCTACTTATGCTCTAATATTCACGGATCACGGTTCCGATCTCCCGTGTCGTATCCATATCCACCAGATGCTCCAGAGCGTCTTCCAGATGTTTTTCCTTTACCGCTTCTGTCACGATAACCAGTTCCGCCACATCGTCTGCTTTTGTCTTCTGGATAACTCTGGCAATACTTACCTTATGTACTCCGAATACGCTTGCGATTGCTGCGAGTACACCCGGTTTATTATCCACCAGCATACGGATGTAGAATTTATTCTTCACTTCTTTAAAATCTTTTACCGGAGTATCACGATAACAGGTACAGCTGATCCTTCCCGTACAGTGGTACTGGATATCACGGATCACATCGATCACATCACCCATGATCGCGCTGGCTGTCGGAAGTTCTCCCGCTCCACGTCCATAGAACATCGTATCATCTGCCGCGTCGGAATGCACGAATACTGCGTTAAAGGAATCTCTGACAGATGCAAGTGGATGCTCCTTTGGAATCATCATCGGATGTACTGCAACTTCTATACCGCCTTCTGTATTATGCGCAACACCGAGCAGTTTGATCACATCACCGAATTCTTCTGCATACTCTACGTCTTTTGCCGTAATCTTCGTGATTCCTTCTGTATATACATCATCAAATGTCACTCTGGAATGGAATGCGATCGATGCCATGATCGCTACCTTACGTCCGGCATCCAGTCCTTCGATATCAGCTGTCGGGTCTGCCTCAGCATAGCCAAGCTCGGTAGCAAGTGCCAGTGCATCGTCAAAATCCATACCCTCTTCGATCATCTTGGTCAGGATAAAGTTCGTTGTACCATTGACAATACCGATGACTTCCTGGATCTCATTTGCCGCCAGACACTGTTTCAGCGGACGGATGATCGGGATTGCTCCTGCTACAGCCGCCTCAAATAAGAAGTCCACTCCGCTTTCCTCTGCAGCTTCCAGGAGTTCATGCCCGTGTGTTGCCACCAGATCCTTATTCGCAGTTACAACATTCTTTCCTGCATGCAGGGCTTCCAGGATCATGGTTCTTGCAGGCTCAATGCCGCCCATCACCTCGATCACGATCTCGATCTCATCATCGCTAATGATATCTTCCCACTTATCTGTTAAAAGAGACTGGTCTACGCCTTCTCTTTTCTTATTCATGTTATGTACCAGTATCTTCTGGATCTTAAGACCTGCCCCGGCTTTCATCGCCATCTCATCTTTCTGGCGTTCTACAAGCTTATATACACCGCTGCCAACCGTTCCAAGTCCCAGAAGACCTGCTTTTACTACTCTTTCCTGATTCATCTTCTCACATCCTCGTTTTCTTGTTCACTCTCTTTTCGTTTTTTCCAACTACACATACGCTATTTTTTGCTTTTATGTAGTTTTTGTTTATACACACTTTAGTATAGCACAGTGCCACATGGAATTTCAATCTGCTTCTTTCTATGCTTTTAAATTAATACAGTCTGTACTTTCGTAATAATGTGATATCTGCAAAATTTCTACTGGCATTTTTCTTGTATACTTAGACACAGAAAAAAAGACATTGCAAACAGTCAATTCAGAGCGACAGACGGGACTCGAACCCGCGACCTCCACCTTGGCAAGGTGGCGTACTACCAACTGTACTACTATCGCATAGCAACTACTTGCAACGTCTTTTCAGAGCGACAGACGGGACTCGAACCCGCGACCTCCACCTTGGCAAGGTGGCGTACTACCAACTGTACTACTATCGCACATCAAGTATGTTTATTATTTTGTGTTCATCAGAACGATATTTAGTATATCGTAACTTTCTCATTATGTCAATATCTTTTTTCAAGTTTTTTGAATTTTTCTTTCTATCTGAAAACTCGGACAATTTTCAAATGCCAGGAACAGTCTTTTTTGATTGTTCCTGGCATTTGAACCATTCTATTTTTCCAGAAAGCGCCGGCAGCTGCCATTCCACTTTCCATTCTGCCTTTCCTTACTCAGCGTCGTCTTTCTTCTCTTCTTTTGCCACTACTGCAATTCCGAGTTCTTCCAGCTGTTTTGCATCTACATGTCCCGGTGCTTCTGTCATCAGGTCAGATGCATCTTTTACCTTCGGGAATGCGATCACGTCACGGATGCTGTCCTGTTTTGCCATCAGCATAACCAGTCGGTCCAGTCCGTAAGCAAGTCCTGCGTGCGGTGGTACTCCGTACTTGAATGCTGTCAGAAGGAATCCGAACTGCTCCTGAGCCTGCTCTTCTGTAAATCCAAGTACTTCGAACATCTTGCTCTGGATATCCTGATCAAAGATTCTGACACTTCCGCCACCGATCTCATTACCATTTAAGACGATATCGTATGCTTTCGCACGTACTCGTCCCGGATCACTGTCGATGTACTGAAGATCTTCTTCCATCGGCATTGTAAATGGATGGTGCATAGCTGTGAAGCGGTTCTGTTCTTCACTCCACTCAAGAAGCGGGAATTCTGTTACCCACAGGAATTTGTATTCGTTCTTATCAAGCAGATCCATCTGACGTGCAAGCTCCAGACGAAGTGCTCCAAGTGTATCCCATACAACTTTATTCTTATCCGCTGCGAATAATAACAGGTCGCCGTTCTCTCCGCCCATTGCCTCGATCAGCGCTTTCATCTCGTCATCTGTCATGAATTTGGCAAATGAAGATTTTACAGTTCCGTCTTCATGGATCGCAATATAAGCAAGTCCCTTTGCGCCGTAATCTTTTGCGAAATCAACCAGCTTGTCAATCTTCTTGCGGGCCATTCCGCCCTGTCCTTTGGCATTGATACCACGGACGGTTCCACCGTTTTCAATCGCATTCTTAAATACAACGAATTCACAGTCTTTTACTACGTCTGTGACATTTGTCAGTTCCATACCGAAACGGATATCCGGCTTGTCAGAGCCAAAACGGTCCATTGCTTCCTGCCATGTCATTCTCTGGATCGGAAGAGATACTTCTACGCCCAGTACTTCTTTGAATAATTTGGCAAGCAGTCTTTCATTTACCTCGATGACATCGTCGACATCTACGAAAGATAACTCCATATCGATCTGTGTGAATTCCGGCTGGCGGTCTGCACGTAAGTCTTCGTCACGGAAGCATTTTGCGATCTGGAAATATCTGTCATATCCGGAGCACATCAGTAACTGCTTGAATAACTGTGGTGACTGTGGAAGCGCATAGAACTGTCCCTGCTGGATACGGCTAGGTACCAGATAATCCCTTGCCCCTTCCGGTGTACTCTTGATCAGGACCGGTGTCTCGATCTCAAGGAATCCTTCTTCTGCAAGGAACTGACGTGTCAGGGTTGCCACTTTACTTCTCATCATCAGGTTACGCTGCAGATCCGGTCTTCTGAGATCCAGATATCTGTATTTCAGACGTACTTCTTCTTTTGTCTTGGAATTTTCTTCAATGTGGAACGGAGGTGTCTCTGATTCAGAAAGAATACGGAGTTCTTCCGGAATTACCTCGATCTCACCTGTTGCGAGATGATCGTTCACTGCACCGGAACGCTTTGCAACAGTTCCAACGATTGCTACTACATATTCTGCACGAAGCTTTGCTGCCTTTTCGATCAGTGCTGCTTCTGATTTTCCTTCTTCGAATACCACCTGAATGATACCGGAACGGTCTCTGACATCTACGAATACCAGACCACCTTTATTACGGTTCTTCTGTACCCATCCCATGATGGTTACTTTCTCTCCTACATTGGCTGCAGATAACTCTGCACATCTGTGGGTTCTTTTTAACCCTTTCATTGATTCTGCCATGTTATTTTATCTCCTTTATGTGCCTTCTCTTTTATACTATAAATACTCTATCGTATGATAGTTCGGCCATTATAAATTTTCCACGGAATCTGCATAACAGTCCACGATCTCTGTATAACCGTCTTCTGTCAGCTGTTCTTTCTGGAATTTCTTATTCTTCTTCATGTTGACGATCAGAACCTGTTTTCCGGCCTGACGGTCTGCCTTTGCAAGTGACATCACTTTTAACAGGCCTTCTTTTGTCATCTTCTTCTCTAACAGATATGCTTTCTTCTCTTTTACGGACGGAACTTCATATCCGTTCTCCAGAAGCAGCATAACGATTCTCTCGAATCCGATTGAGAATCCACATGCAGGTGTATCCTGTCCGGTGAATTTACCGATCATCTTATCATAACGTCCGCCTCCGGCTACGGATCCGCCGAAGTCATCCATCGTTACTTCAAAGATCGTTCCTGTGTAATAAGACTGTCCTCTTACGAGTGTCGGGTCGAATTTGATATTGAATTCGCATTCCTTTGCTGTCTCAACACTGGAAATGATCATCTCCATGCTGTCTGCTGTCTCTTCACTTAAGCAGTCTCCTAATTTTTCTTTCAGGAAACGGATACCTGTCACATCCGGTGCCACATCATTGAATAACTGAAGATATGTCTCTACATTTTCCTTGGCATATCCCATCTCTTCCAGTTCTTTTGCAACGCCTTCTGCTCCGATCTTGTCCATCTTATCCAGGATAATGAAGACTTCGTCATAGTCTTCCTCACGGAAACCACTATATGCAGCCATTGCCTTCAGGATGTTACGGTCATTGATACATACCGTAAAGTTCCGGAAGCTTAACTTTCCAAGCATTGCTGTGGTTGCAAGGATCAGTTCGATCTCTGCAAGATTTCCAGGTTCTCCTAAGATATCAATATCACACTGCATGAACTGTCTGAATCGTCCCTTCTGTGGACGGTCTGCTCTCCATACATTACCGATCTGTAATGCTTTGAACGGTGCCGGAAGCTCATTCGAATGGTTCGCATAGTATCTGGCAAGCGGTACGGTAAGGTCGTAACGCAGACCTCCGTCTACCAGATCATTCTCTTCTTTTGCTGTATCGATCTTCAGCTTTTCTCCTCTTTTTAAGATCTTGAAGATCAGTTTCTCGTTGTCTCCGCCCTGCTTGCTGCACAGGTTCTCGATATGTTCCACACACGGTGTCTCGATGGAACAGAATCCGTATGTCTTATACGTCTCTTTGATCAGTCCGATCAGGTAATCACGGATCTCCATCTCACGTGGGAGCATGTCTTTCATACCGGTAACCGGTTTCTTCTTTAATGCCATAACCATTCTCCTTTGCGTTCTATCATTTCGTCGATCCTGTCGATGTAAGCATCTACTGCTTTCACATTCTCCTGACGGATCAGACGTGTCATTTTCTTCTTTTTACTGCCCGGCACAGGAATCGGATTCTTCAATACGATCTTCGTCGATGCCCCGGCTCCTGCGGCAATAATGGATTGTTTTTCTTCCATAATAAGTATATTGTATATTCCGGCTTTGTCAACCTTTGCATAACCAACATTTTCAAAATT
>JBNMJT010000046.1:0-16631 GCA_050873945.1 Dorea sp. | reverse complement strand
GACGGAACCTGAACAGGAAAGGATTCCTAACTTTTATTCCGGTCCGGGTAGCCGTCGCTTCATGCATTAAATACCAACCGGCTTCACCTTCTCCAGATCCCTCAGCCATACTTCCGAGCAGGCATCACTCGGCATTCTCCAGTCGCCTCTTGGCGAGAGTGCTACGGTTCCGACCTTCGGGCCGTCCGGCAGACAGGAACGTTTGAACTGCTGGATGAAGAATCTTCTGCAGAATGTATATAACCATTTGTAAATTGTTGCATCATCGTATTCCCCGTCAAATGCATATCTTGCGATACGATAGATCTTACTTGGTTCATAGCTGAATCTCAACAGATAATATAAGAAGAAGTCATGCAGCTCATAAGGTCCGACCAGATCTTCTGTCTTCTGTGCAATCTCACCGTCTTTCGGTGGAAGAAGTTCCGGACTTACCGGTGTATCCAGTACATCATACAGAACATCTTTTAATTCCTGATCTTCACAGGTATCTGCATAATAATAAACCAGATGACGGACCAGTGTCTTTGGTACCGATGCATTGACACCATACATGGACATATGATCCCCATTGTAAGTCGCCCATCCAAGTGCAAGCTCGGACATATCTCCCGTTCCGATTACGATTCCACCGGTCTGATTGGCAACATCCATCAGCACCTGTGTTCTCTCTCTTGCCTGAGAATTTTCATAGGTTACACTGTGATCTTCCGGATCATGTCCGATATCTTTAAAATGCTGTTCTACTGCTGCCCCAACTGGGATTTCACGCAGTGTTGCTCCAAGTTTCAGAGACATCTTACATGCATTCTGGTAAGTTCTGTCCGTCGTTCCGAAGCAAGGCATTGTCACCGCTACAATTCCGCTGCGGTCCATGCCAAGTACATCAAATGCTTTCGCAGATACCAGAAGTGCCAGTGTAGAATCCAATCCTCCTGAGATTCCGACAACTGCACTCTTAGCATGTGCATGCGCCAGACGTTTCTTCAGTCCCATTGCCTGGATCGTCAGGATTTCTTCACAGCGTAAGTTTCTCTCTGCCATTACACTTGGAACAAACGGTCTGGAAGCAAATTTTCTGGTAAGTTCTGTCTCTTCCATGTGAAGCTCAAACGGAATACGGATCAGCGTTCTTTCTTTTTCTGTCTGGAATGTTGTGTTCTTACGGCGTTCACTTAACAGACGTTTCACATCCAGTTCTGTGTAGATCACTTCATTCGTAAAACGGTCACTCGACACAAGTGCCGTTCCATTTTCCGCAATAATATTATGACCTCCGAATACCAGATCCGTCGTAGATTCCCCTTCTCCGGCATTCGCATAAATGTATCCACAGATCAGTCTTGCGGACTGTCCTTCGATCAGACTTTCACGATAAGATGCTTTACCGATCGTCTCGTCACTTGCGGAACAGTTCACGATCACAGTCGCTCCTTCTCTTGCCGCAAGCGTACTCGGAGGAATCGGTGACCATACATCTTCACAGATTTCTGCGGAAATCACCAGCTCTTCCATCTGTTCTGCCACGAATAAAAGCTGTGGTCCGAACGGGATCTGCTTTCCATCCAGTGTGATCCATCTTGCTTTATCCGGTCCCGGACGGAACTGGCGCATTTCATAAAATTCCCCGTAATTCGGAAGAAATGTCTTCGTCGTAAGCCCCAGAATCCTGCCGTGATTCAAAGCCGCCGCAACATTATAAAGTTCTCCGTCTATGGCAAGCGGAACCCCGACAAATACAATGGCATCCTTCTCTTTTGTATATTCTGCGATCTCATACAGTGCTTCTTTTGATTCCTTTAATAAAATATCCTGCATAAAGAGATCACTGCAGGTATATCCCGTCACACATAATTCCGGAAATACAATAACTTTTGCTCCTTTTGCAACGGTCTCATCGATCATCTTACAGATATTCTGTGTATTATAGGCAACATCCGCCACACGGATATCCGGAGTGACTGCTGCCACTTTTACAAACCCGTCTCTCATGACTTTTCTCCTTATCGTTTACAGCGTTTTAAGATATCTTTCAGTTCATCTACACTGTATTTGTATGCCGTATTACAGAAATGGCATTTTACTTCTATATCCTGGCCATCGTTGATCATATCCTGGATTTCTTTCTTACCGACACTTATTACAGCCTTTTCTACTCTTTCTTTCGAACAGTTACAGTAGAATTTTGTCGGCATCGTATCTGTAATCTCAAGTCCGAGATTGCCAAGCAGGATTTCCAGAATCTGCTCCGGTGTCTCTCCTTTTTTCAGATGATCGGTCACAGATGTGATATTCTTCAAGTTCTCTTCGATCTGACTGATCGTCTCTTCCTTGGCAAACGGCATCATCTGGATAATGAAACCGCCGGCGCATGCTACCGTATTATCCTTATCCATCAGTACTCCGAGTCCTACCGAAGATGGTACCTGCTCTGAATTGGCAAAATAGTATGTCAGGTCTTCCGCAATCTCACTGGATACCAGGATTGTCTGACCTGAATACGGCTCTTTCAGTCCCATGTCTTTAATGACCTGAAGCAGGCCGATTCCCACAGCTCCGCCTACATCCAGCTTTCCATTCTTCGGTGGCAGCATAACATCCGGATTATTCACATATCCTTTTACATCTCCCTTGCTGTCTGCCGTAACCGTGATCCCGCCAAGCGGTCCGTCTCCTCTTACCTGAAGTGTCAGCATATCTGTTTCATTCTTCATCATGCTTCCCATCATAGCTCCTGCAGTCAGAAGTCTTCCAAGTGCTGCGGTTGCTACCGGGCTTGTATTATGATGTTCTCTGGCCGCCTCCACAAGTTCTTTCGTTGTTGCAGCAAAGGCTCTTACCTGCCCGTCTGCTGCGGTTGCTCTTACAATATAATCGTTCATATATATTCCTTTCTCTATTCCATTTCTTTATTTCATTTTTTATTCCATTTTTTATTTTCCATATTCTCTTGCGATCACAGTAATCCGTTCGCTCGTATGCAGCGGTGCCTTTTTGGTATATGCATCATAAGCTGCAACAAATTTTAATCCCGCTTTCTCAAGCAGCCCTCTGATCTCTCTGAGTGTATATGCTTTCTGGAAATGACTCTCCTGATATTTTCTGTACAGGGATTCCTCTTCATCCTCCCTTACAAATAATGTCAGTTCATATTCATTGATCATTGTCGTATGATTGTAATAATTTTCCCAGATAAAGCTGCATTCATCCCTGTCTTCTGCGATCACCTGATTGCCAAGGATCTCTCTGTATTTATATTCTGTATTAAAATCAAAAATAAAGACTCCCTGCGGATCCAGATAATTATTGACCAGACGGAATACTTCCTGTAATTCATTCTTATCTGTCACGTAATTCACGCAGTCACAGACACTGACGATTGCCCGCACCGTTCCGTACAGTTCGAACTCCTGCATATTCTGCAGCAGATACAGGATATCATGCCCGCTCTCAATACGCTTCTCCATCGCAATCTCCAGCATGTCTTCGGAATTATCCACTCCGATCATGTCATACCCTTTTTCTGCCAGAAGTTCTGTCATGCTTCCGGTTCCACATCCCAGTTCCAGAACCAGTCCGTCTTCCACTCCATATTCTTTTAATCTATCTTCCAGATAATCTGCCCATTCCTCATATGGCACATTATCCATGAATGTATCATAGACCTCGGCAAAACTCGTATATGCCTCCATCTCTTCCTCCTTATAAATCCATGCATATTTAACATTTCTATTATATCTGCTATCTTCCAAAAAGGCAACGAGGAAAATATGACCATCAGTCAATTTATTTTTGACTTCTTCCCTGTGATTTGTTATACTTATCTTATTGAATATATTATTTCAATATCTTGTTCAAATGAATTTTATATAATGATTTTAGAACTGCAGATGTTAGAATTACAAAAAGGAAGTCTGATTACTCATGGGAAGAGTCGAAGAAAACAAAAAGAAGAAAAAAGAAGCACTCTTTCGCACCGCATATGAATTATTTACCACAAAAGGAATTAATTCAACCGCCATTTCCGACATTGTCGAAAAGGCCGGCGTAGCGAAAGGAACTTTCTATCTATATTTTAAGGACAAATATGATATCAAGAACAAACTGATCGCACATAAGACAAAAGAACTGTTCGATCACGCTGCCGTTGCACTGGAAAAATCCGGCATCAGCGGCCTCGAAGACCAGCTTGTTTTTATCATTGATGATATCATTAATATCCTGGTCAACAACAAACCATTGTTAAATTTCATTTCGAAAAACCTTGTAATGGGTGCCTTAAAGTCCGCATTCTGGACAGAGGAAGAGGCCGATAAGATTTTTTACGAAAGATATCTGGAGCTGGTAGCAGCTGATGAATATGACTATGAAGATATTGACATCATGCTGTTCACGATTCTGGAACTGGCCGGTTCTACCGGATACAACTCCATTCTCTTTGAAGAACCGGTATCCATCGAAGAATACAAGCCGTTCCTGTACCGTACGGTCCGCCTGATCATCCAGAGTCACCGTAAGGAAGCTTAATAAAACTCCGCAGTATCACATGTCAGTTGTTTTCCCGCAAACAGGTAAAACACATTGATTATTCACATATGATACTGCGGAGTTTTTGTCTTTCATATCCAGTTATTTTACAAATACTGTAGAATCTTTTCTATTTCTTACAACCGGCTACTGATACTGCGCAACTGCCTCTTTCACAGCTGCTTCCGTTCCTTTCATGGAACCCTGGACCATCTCCGGTTTTCCACCGCCGCGTCCTTCAAACGCACTGTTTAATGCCTTACTGATCGGGCGCACATCTTCACTTCTGCTTCCGATCACATACCTGTAACCATCCGCATCCGTTCCGGCAAATACCGCACAGATGACCGCACCCTTATCCAGCAGTTTGTTCATCATCTCTCTCGGAAGATTTCCCGATAAGGAATCGTCAAATACTGTTACGATCTTCTCCTCTGTCGGAATCTCTGCCACACGGAACTCCAGAAGCTTCTGCTGCAGTTCTGCGATCTGGCTCTTCATACGTGTCTGCTCATCTTTCAGTCTGCCGACTGCTTCTGCCACTTCATACTCTTTCGCACATAACAGTGCCGATATTTCTTTTGTCATGGCATCCTTTTTCTCATAATCTCGCATGGCACGTCTTCCGCAAAGCATTGTAATACGCTCGCCGCCTTTATAATTGACCATACTTACCAGCTTAATGGCTCCGATCTCGCCGGTCGTCTTCACATGTGGCGCGCAGCATGCACACACATCATATCCCGGGATCTTCACGATACGGACCTGACCTTCAATCTCGATCTTACTGCGGTACTCCATATCCTTCAGTTCTTCTTTAGATGGATACAAAACCTCGATCTCCAGATCCTGATATACCGCTTCATTGGCTGCCGCCTCGATCTCTTTTAATTGTTCTCTGCTGATCGGACCGTCAAAATCCATGGTACAGTAGTCGGCTCCAAGATGGAAACCGACATTATTATAACCAAATCTTTCATGCACGATACCGGACACAATATGTTCCCCGGTATGCTGCTGCATCTTTTCAAACCGCTCGTCCCAGTTGATCTTTCCGGACACTGTACTTCCCACTTCCAGCGGTGCAGTTGTACAATGATAGATCACATCGTCCTTTTCATGCACATCTGTAACTTTCACATCTCCAAGAACGCCCGTATCCGCATACTGACCGCCGCCTTCCGGGAAGAATACCGTCTGGTCCAACACCACGCGGTAACCGTCTTTTGCTTCTTCACAGGAAATTACTTTTGCTGTAAATCCGGTTCTGTGACTGTCCTCATAAAATAATTTCTCTGTCATCTTTCTTACATCCTCTCCGGTGCTTCAAATCCAAGTACGTCGATACAAGCTTCCAGTACATCCTTTGTTACTTTCAGAAGTGCAATGTAACTCTTCTGTTTTTCACTATCCTCTTCTGCCAGAATCTTTGTCTCATGGTAGAAGCGGTTGAATGCATTGGCAAGATCATAAATGTATGCACAAATCTTATGCGGTGCAAGATCCTGGAATGCATTTGCCATAACATCGTTGTATTTTACAACTTCAAGCATTAATGCTTTTTCACAATCTGCACATGCTTCCTGAACCTTCAGGTCATCCAGACTGTTCCCCTGTGCCTGATATTTATTCAGGATCGATTTGATACGTACAATCGTATACAGAATGTACGGGCCTGTATTTCCTTCAAATGAAGTAAATCTGTCTACGTCAAATACATAATCTTTGGATGCCTGGTTTGACAGGTCTCCGTATTTAATCGCTGCCATTCCGATGATTTTTGCTGTCTGTTTTGCCTCTTCTCCCTCGATGGAATGATTTTCAGAGATTTTCTCATACATCTTCTCTGTAATCTCTGAGATCAGTGTCTCCAGACGCATAACTCCGCCTTCTCTTGTCTTGAACGGCTTACCGTCTTTTCCATTCATGGTTCCGAAACCTAAGAATTTCAGTTCTGTTTCCGCAGGAACGATTCCTGTCTTCTTTGCAGCACGGAATACCTGGGTAAAATGCAGTTCCTGGCGCTTATCTACCACATATGCAACCTTGTCCGGATGATAATCCTGTACACGCTGTACCAGTGTAGCAAGATCTGTTGTTCCATAAAGGGATGCTCCGTCTGATTTCTGGATCATGCAAGGAGGAATCTCTTTCGTATCTGTCTCTTCCTGCACATCAATGACCAGTGCTCCCTGATCTTCATGTGCAAATCCTTCTTTCTTGAGTCTCTCGATCATATCCGGGATGTATGCCTGAGCGTCAGACTCCCCTTTCCAGAGATCAAAGCTTACGTTCAGATTCGCATAGTTTTTCTTAAGATCGGATACAGATACATGAATGATGTGCTTCCAGATCGCACGATATCCTTTGTGTCCGTTCTGTAACAGATAAGTCGCATGTAACGCATTCTCTCTGTATGCATCGTCTTCTTTTGCCTTGCCGCTTGCTGTCGGATAGATCTCTTCCAGTTCGCTGATCGTAAATGGTGCCTCTTCCGGGTATTCTCCCTCAAAAGACTCATCAAAATATGGCAGTTCCGGTTTTCTTTCTTTCAGTTCTGTGATGATCAGTCCCATCTGATATCCCCAGTCTCCGAGATGGATATCTCCAAGGACTTCATGTCCCATCTTTCTTGAGATGCGCTTTACACTTTCTCCGATGATTGCCGAACGAAGATGACCTACGTGCAGTGGTTTTGCCACATTCGGTCCGCCATAATCCAGCACGATCATCTCCGGATGCTCTGTCTTCTCAATTCCGAGATTGTCAGACGCTTCCATCTGATTCAGATAATCCGCAACAAATGACTTTTTCAGTCTGATATTGATAAATCCTGGTTTTACAACCTCTACTTCTTCCATGCATGCACTGTCTTTTAACAGGGCAACTACATCTTCAGCGATCATGAACGGTGCTTTCTTGTAAGCTTTTGCTCCCGCCATCGCTCCGTTACACTGGTATTCGCAGAGATCCGGGCGGTTTGACAGTGTTACCTTTCCATAAGATCTGTCATATCCTGCTTTTTCGAATGCATCTGCAAGTTCTTCTGCAATATAATCAATGATTTTCTTCACTTGTATCTCCTCCATTCATCTTTTTATGATATCCGATATGTTCACAGTTACTTAATTTCCTGTAGAATCTTCATATGCACGCTTCAGATCGTCCAACGCCTCTCTTAAAAGCGCATCCGAATTTAGCGCATTCTGATAATCTTCATGCGTCTGATCCATCAAGGTCTGTACATCTTCATGTTCTGCGATCCGGTTGATATACGCCCGGATTTCTTTGTTTTTTACTTGCTGAGTTATCTGGTAATTTCCCTGAGAATCTTTCGTGACATACAACGTTCCAAGTCCAGGAACCTCTGTATATATATCTTTGATCTTCATATCATATCTGACGAACGCCACATATGTATCTTTGTACTTTCCGGACTTTGTATAAATTTTGAAATGATTATACATTTCCACAAATTCCGTACCGGCTTTTTTATCCGTATAGTAATCTTCTACCTTCTTTATCATCTGTTCATCCGTCTCTTCTTTCAGTGGATTCGTCTGCATATTCTCACAGCCGCCATTTACCAGCACCACTTTATCGGAACTGACGAAATGCTCTGTCTTCTGTACTTTCTTTTCCTTCTCTTCGGTAAGTCCAAATCCGAGAACTCCCACGATCAGAACAAGCAGAAATAAGACCAGAATAAATCTCCATCTTTTATAACCATTCTGTCCTGACGGGATCTCATGACCATTTGTTTCCATAAGACTTCCCTCCATAGCACAATACCAGAAAATAGTAAAAAAAGTACACACCCGGGCGGATTCGAACCGCCGCTCCCGCCTCCGGAGGGCGGTGCTCTATCCCCTGAGCTACGGGTGCGTATACAATTACCATATGAAATTGCCTTAGTAATATTAACACATCTTTGAGACAAAGTAAAGGAAATGCTTCCCACTTTTCAGACATTTCCTCTACTTTTTTCTACACTTTTTCTATATTTTTTCTTTTTCAGGTCTTACAGAGTAAGTTTTCCTGTCTCCCGGTCATAATAATATGCCCGGTCCGAAAGCACTTCTTCCGCTTCTACCTGCGTCTCATTGATTTCCTCGATCAGACTGCAAAGTTCTTCTTTATCCGGTGCTTCACTTTCTGCCACAATAATGGTCTCGTGTACACTGCTTGGAAGTACGAAGAAATTTTCTCCCACTTCACCGGCAATCTTTCTCAGACAATCCGGGTAGATCAGTGCCGATGCCCCGTAGCTGCGCATTTCATTGCTCAGAATGTACATCTTTTCTGTCGGATCCTCCTCTGCTTCGAATCCCAGCAGTTCTTCGATCACCGTACGCATTGGTGCGAATTCATACGGCAGTAACTCCTGTGTATTCTTACATGCCCGGTAGTACAGATCCTCTTCCGTTATTTTCCACATCTCCATATGTTCCGTTCTGACCATCATGGATGCCATGCCATATTCATCCACTTCTAACAGTACATAATAGATAATCGCAAGATCCAGATAGCTTTTGTATGGAATTTCTTTTAAAAGCTCCTGATTTTCTTCCCTTCCTATCAGACGGTATATGATCTTGTCTTTGACAAATTCATAGTCTTTTACCTTTTCACCTTCCTCCCATGAATTCTGGAAGCGGATCTTCTCATATAACCCGACAATATCTTTTGCGATCTGCTCCAGTGGATACCCCCTCCGGAACTGCTGAAAATATTCTTCCAGATAAATCGTCGGTGATATATTGATTCCTTTTTCCGAAATCATAATCCCGCTTCTCTTCACACCATTATTCTTTACATTGGTATGGATACTTACCGTTTTTTCTTCTTTCACCTCTTTCTTTACTTTTGTCTCTACTGCATGGATAAACTGAAAATATGTCATAAAAACTCCTTCCTATCCAGCAATATACAAAAATCATCTTGAAAACCTGCGGTGATATTACCGCCTGAGATAATAGAACATCTCTTGAATTGTTTCTGAAATATTATGGTAACTAGATTATAAAAAAGCCCTGCACAAAATGCAAGGCTTTTTTTATAAACTTTTGTTTAGAATTCTTATGAATCTTATGCTCTTGAAAGGTATGCTCCTGTACGAGTATCAATCTTGATTGTCTCGCCCTGATCAACGAACAGTGGAACGTTAACCTTAGCACCTGTCTCAACGATAGCCGGCTTTGTAGCACCTGTAGCTGTGTTACCTTTTACACCTGGCTCTGTCTCTGTTACAACTAATTCAACGCTGAGCGGCGGCTCAATTGCAAATGCATTTCCCTGATAGAAGCTGATTGATACTTCTTCATTCTCTTTTACAAATTTCATAGAATCTGCTGCATCGTCTGCACTGATCATGATCTGCTCAAATGTCTCATTGTCCATGTAGTTGTAGAACTCACCATCGTTATACAGATACTGCATTTTCTTTCTCTCGATGTGAGCCTGTTCAAATGTCTCTGTAGGACGGAATGTTGTCTCTACTACACCACCGTCGATAATATTTTTCATTTTAACACGCACGAATGCTGCACCTTTACCAGGTTTTACATGCATGAAATCAATAACCTGACATACTTTTCCGTCAACTTCGATTGTTACACCATTACGGATGTCTCCTGCTGAAACTTTAGCCATTACCTTATCCTCCTTAAATCGCGTATACACGCTTACGTAATTTCATCTCATATTATTCTATAATACATGATATTATTTTTCAACCTTTTTTTCGTGTCTCTGGCTCTTCTTGTAGAAATGCAACACGATTTTTTCCAGATAACGCTTCAAAACGATCTGGATTTCTTCCTTTGGATGTATCGGCTTTACCAGAATGTTCGGTATTCCGGCACGTTTTGCTCCCCATACATCTGTGAAAAGCTGGTCTCCGATAAACACAGAACTCTCTCTGTCCGTCCCCATGATCTCCATTGCCCTGAGATAATTCTTTGTTGATGGCTTATGTGCATTATATACATAGTCCACCTGGATGTCTTTATTAAACATCTCGACTCTCGGCTTCTGATTATTAGAGATCAGACAGCATCGGAATCCGATTGCTTTCAGTCTGGCAAATAATGCCTTTGCCCTCTCATCTGCCGGTGCTCCGTGCGGAACCAGCGTATTATCAATATCAAAGATCAGTCCGCGTACACCCTCTTCGTATAATTTTTCAAAATCGATCACATAAGTGGATGCCACGTACCGGTCCGGGAAAAATCTATCAAACATATTATTCTTCTGACTCCTGCAGACGCTGTACCAGTTCTTCACAGATCTGAAGGACTGTCTTGTCGTCCGTATTGATTACAATATCTGCTGCCGCTTCGTATTTCTCACGGCGCTGTTCCATAAGTTCTGAGATACCTGCCACATTCTTTCTTCCATTCAGCACCGGTCTGTCATTGCTGTCTTTGACACGGTCGTAAATAGTCTCCGGCGTAGCGGTAAGAAGGACGACTTTTCCGTTCTTCTTCATCTCTGCCACATTGCCTTCCCTTAATGCAGCACCTCCACCGCAGGAAATTACCGCATTCTTGCGTGACTGCATCTCGATCAGGAGATTCGTCTCCAGATCACGGAAATATTCTTCACCGTAAGTAGCAAAGATATCCGGGATGCTCATCTCTTCACGTTCGGAAATCACCTGATCCATCTCCACGATATCCATATCAAACATCGTGCTCAGATAATCGGAAATCGTTGTCTTTCCGGCTCCCATGAATCCGATCAGTACAATATTATAATCAAAGAGCTTTCTTGCCTGGATTCTCTTACTGTTACGTAAAATACATCTGAATACATCAAAGATCTCTTCTTTATATTTATTCTCTTCCAGTTTCTCTTCCAGTCTTCTCTTCTGCTTTTCTTCCTGACGCGGCTGTAAGATCGGCATACCGTATTCTTCTTTATACGCCATGATCTTTTCGATAATAGAATTACGCTCTACCAGAGCATCAATAATCTTATCATCGCACAGAGCCAGCTGCTCTCTGTACATCTCTAAATCATTCATTCTTCTGTACTCTCCTATAAAAATGTAAACTCTCGTCTAATATACTCACGTATTATAGCAATAAATCCACATTCACGCAAGGTTATCCGGCGTATTCCCGCATATTCCTGTATATTTATCCATTACTTATGTATGCCTTTTTATCTGTCAGATATTACTTTAGAACTCCCTCTTCTTCATCACCGCCACAGAGATCAGAAACGAAACAAGCACAATAACAAACCACAAAACCACACATATTCCAAATGTACCCATTGTGCCGACCGAATCCATCCATTCAAATACTTTTTTCAGATATCCTGCTGCCTTTGTTTCGGTTCCTAATTTTACAACTGCCATACCAAAAGCAATCAAGACAGCAACGATGATCGCCAGCACAATTCTTCCTTTTTCCACACCATACTTTAACTGGGCCGGAACTGCAACTGCCAGTAACACAACACCTGCTGTGATTCCTCCGGCACTGTAGCTGAGCAGATCACCCCATACAACACTTCCGGTCTTCACCATACTGACGATTCCACACGTAACCATAGATATTCCAAGACCGATCAGAAGCGTAATTCCTGCGAACAGATACTTTTCCTGTACATATCCTTTTCTTGTCACCGGCATTGCAAATAAGAATGTCATTCCATTCTCGTACTCATCATAACTGATCGTTGTGCCCGCAAGCAGGGCTCCCATTGCACATAGATAAGAGATTCCGAATTCTTCCCTTCCGGTTGTCATAAAAAATACTGCACAGCCCAGCATAACCAGCCATGCTGCATTCTGCACTTTTAACAAACACAGATCTTTTATCAGCAATCCTTTCATTTCTCAGCACCTCCCTGGATCATAAGCATTATCACTTCATCAATACTTCCTTTTTCTATTACCAGTTCCGGATAATTTTCCTGATAATACCGCTTCTGGTCTGTCAGACATTTATATCCGAATGAATCTTTACATGTTCTCAAAATATATGTGCGGTCCAGTCTTCGGTACTGCTCATCTGTCACTTTCAGAACACCATATTCTTCCAGCAGACAATCCGTCTCTTCATGAAGGATCACCTGTCCCTGATCAATCATATACAGATCATCGCAGAATCCTTCCAGATCCGTGGAAATATGGGAACTGATCAGAATACTCCTTCCATCCGTCTCCATATATTCCCTTAACATATCCAGGATCTGTTCTCTTGCCATCACATCCAGACCAGCCGTCGCTTCATCCAGGATCAGCAGTCTTGCATCATACGAAATTGCTGCGAGAATCTGTAATTTCCGTTTCATACCGGTTGAGAATTCCTTGATCTTTTTCTTAAGCGGAATCTGGAATCTTTCACATTCTTTCAGAAACCATTCTTTATCAAATCTGTGATACATGGCTTCCAGCACCGCCATCAGATCACTGACCGTCAGATATCCGTTAAATCCGATTCCTGCCATTACAACACCGATCTGTTCTTTATCTTCTGCCGTCAGCATCCACGGTTCTTTTCCGAGCACCCGGATATTTCCTTCATCTGTCCGGACAAGTCCCAGTATTGCTTTAAATATCGTACTCTTTCCGGCTCCATTCTGCCCGATCAGACCTGTGATCTGTCCTTCCGGAACTTCCAAAGAACAATTCAGTTCAAAATCTTTATACTGCTTTTTTACATTTTCCAGTTTTACCATCCTTAATCCTCCAAAATAATCTGAAACAATTCTCTGATCTCCAGATCACTCATACCACAGCTTCTGCCTTTTCGGATGGCCATTTCCAAATCAGCTTCGACTTCCCGTCTTTTTTCCTCCAGCATCGTCTCCTGATTCGCGCAGGCAACGAAACTGCCTTTTCCATGTACCGTTATGATGAATCCCTCTTCTTCCAGGGCATCATAGGCTTTCTTTACCGTCAGTGCACTGACTTTCAGTTCTTTTGCAAATGTACGTACCGAAGGAAGAGCAGTGTCTTCCTTCAATTCTCCATGCATGATCCGTTCTTTGATCTGTCCCATGATCTGTTCATAAATGGGCTGCATGGATGAATGGTTGATGATTATGTTCATGCGGTTCCTCCTTTTCTTATAAACAGTATAAAACAGCATATATCAGTTGTCAACTGTTATATGCTGTTTATTCTCTGTATTTACTTTATCATCTGCTCCCATTCATGCAGCTTTCTTGCCGCCTCCGGATTCTGTTTCTCGAGCCGTCTTTCCAGTCGTTCGCGGTTCTTTTTCAGATGATCCAGAATCTCCGGATGATGCAGTAATAACTGCTGTTCAATCCTGCGTCTTCTCTTTTCAATCAACTGCAGGATTACTTTTCTGTCTCCACGCAGATTCTCCGGAAGTTCATCCAGATGCATTTCCATTCGTCTTAAGATCTCATCTTCATCCAGTGCTCCGAGAGAATGCCAGTTTTTGAGTTTCTCCTCGAATCCCACATCTGCCAGGCGTTCCAGATCCGGCAGTTTATGGATCTGCTCCATCACCTGATGTACTTTCTTCTCCATCTCTTCCACCGCATCATCACCGAATGCCCATGCAAATTCTTCCAGTGTATTTTCTTCTTCTGCCGGTATCATTGCTTCATGAACTGCATGTACTGCTGCCGGTATTTCAAGCTGCCACGGCATCTGGCTGACCGAATCCGTTCCTGATTCCAAGTCCGTTCCCGGTGACGGAACACCGGCATCCTGTAATGCAGCAAGAATCGTCCTTCTTACCTTTCCTTCTTCGATCAGATGTCCGATTCCAAGATTCCGCATCTGTTCATTCACATTTTCCGAATGCTCCGTGATATAGAATTTGATTCCTTTTTTATCAAAATTTTCCGCCATCATTTCCAGGCGGTCTGCTGCCGTAATGTCAATACTGTTGATCGCAGCTGCATCCACGATCACAACCTCTGTATCTTCTTTGATGCTGTTCTCTATATCCGACTGGAATATCTTTACATTTGCAAAGAACAGGTTCTCACTGAACCGGTAAATGATCGTATGGCGGATCGGATAGGCATTCCGGTTTCTTTTCAGGTCATAATAAGCTTCTTTTCCCGGGATCATACCACGGAATGATCTTGGCGGATTGGTTGCCCGAAGTACCACTGCTACAAACGACAGCAACAGTCCGATCACCACTCCATAGATGGTTCCCAGAAATAATACACTCACACATGCCGCCACGAAAATATAGAATTCATTGCGGCTGACTTTGAACAAACGCACTGCCAGATGCAGTTCTACTACGTTCATCAGTGCTGAGATCACGATCGCTGTCAGAACCGGAACCGGCAGATATCCGATGAATCCCGTCGCACAAAGCAGTACGATGGCCATTGTAATCGCCGCTACGACAGACACCGCCTGTGTCTTTCCTTCATACTGTTCATTCATGGATGTTCTGGAGATGCTTCCGTTCACCGGACAACAGCCCACACATGCCGCCGCAATATTTCCCATTGCACATGCCAGGATTTCCTGATTCTCATCGATCTTATATCCATTTTTCATAGCAAAATTATTCTCTGACAACAGTGTCTCCGACATGATCACTGCCGCGATCATCAGACTTCTTCCAAGCGCCTGCTTAAGATCAATTCCCGCAAAGTGGAAATGTACCAGCTTCGGAAGTCCTTTTTCCACTTCATCCAAAAGCACTACACCATGTTCATCGACATGAAAAATCATCGTCGCTGCCACACCTGCTGCCATGATCACGATCGCCATCGGAAATTTCGGGATCAGCTTTCCTGCCACACGGAGCAGAATCAACGCTCCCACACCAAGCACTACCGACAGCCAGCTGATCTCTTTACATGTCTCAGCAATGTGTCTGACCAACTCCGGGAGTTCTCCGGATCCGGCCTTTCCCCCGAGGATCTTCGGTATCTGCATCAGGATGATCGTCAGTGCAATTCCGCTGATGAATCCTCCCATAACCGGTGTTGAGATAAAGTCCACAATCCTTCCGGCTTTTAAGAAATAAAACAACAGCAGCCAGACTCCGGTCAGAAGTGCGATCACCGGAACATATTGCATTGCCGCTTCACTTCCACTTTCAATTCCCAGTGACACCAGCGCCGCTCCGACGATCGCTGCCGGTGCAGCATCAACTCCGAAGATAAATTGTCTCGATGTTGAAAACAGTGCAAAGAACAGGATTGGAAATACCGAACCATATAATCCATACACTGCCGGCAGTCCGGCAATCTGTGCGTACCCCATTGAGATAGGAATCGATACTGCCGCCATAATAATCCCTGAAAAAATGTCTTTCGGCAGATATTCTTTTTTATAATTTTTCATTGTCGAACATAATCTATGTTTCATACAATCACTCCCTGTGTTTTTATGTAAAAATCTAAGTCATTACTTTCTTATGTTAGCTGAATTCACCCTGTTATACAACACTTTTTTCACCTGCAGAACCTGTCACCTACAGCTTTTTCCGAACGCATGGCAATACAGATAACTTGCCACCTTCCGCTTCTCTTGCATACTCTGGTGTCTGCAGGTGCCATCTTTCTCCGAATACATCTACAGGACCTGCCACTGGCAGCTCCTTTCGAACGCATGGCGATAACAAAAAGAAGAGATAAGCTGCCTTCTTCAGGTAACTTATCTCTTCTATCTACTTTTTCAATTTCTATAAAAACAATTAGCAGATCTTGCAGATCCATCCTTCCGGAGCTTCGATGTGTCCCATCTGGATTCCTGTTAATGTCTCGTACAGTTTCTTTGTAACAGGTCCCATCTCTTCCATTCCGCTTGGGAAGCAGATCTCTTTGCCGTGGTCAACGATCTTTCCTACAGGAGAGATAACTGCTGCTGTACCGCAGAGTCCGCATTCTGCGAAGTCACCGAGTTCATCTAAGTAAACTTCTCTTTCTTCTACTTCCAGTCCTAAGATGTCTCTTGCTACTACTACTAAGGAACGTCTGGTAATGGAAGGAAGAATACTGTCGGACTTCGGTGTTACAACCTTGCCGTCCTTGGTTACGAACAGGATGTTGGCTCCGCCGGTTTCCTCCAGCTTGGTACGGGTTGCCGGGTCAAGATACATATTTTCCGCATAACCTTCCTTGTGTGCCGATACGAT
>JBNMJT010000045.1:0-16750 GCA_050873945.1 Dorea sp. | reverse complement strand
GTATAATATAATAAGCAAGTATGACAAAAGGAGAAACAGTAAGAGGCCAAAGCCCCGGAATCTTGCTGATTCTGATATATTATCATGAAAATGTTAATGATTCACAGGAGGTAAACCACAATGAAAACTTATATGGCTAATCCAGATAAGATTGAAAGAAAATGGTATGTAGTTGACGCTTCGGAATATACATTAGGACGTTTAGCATCAGAAGTTGCTAAGGTTTTAAGAGGAAAGAACAAACCGGAGTTCACACCACACGTTGATACAGGCGATTATGTAATCGTTATTAATGCAGAAAAGATTAATGTAACAGGTAAGAAACTGAATCAGAAGATTTATTACAATCACTCTGAATATGTAGGTGGAATGAAAGAGACTACATTAGCAGAGATGATGGCTAAGAAACCAGAGAAGGTTATCGAACTTGCTGTTAAAGGAATGCTTCCAAAGGGACCTTTAGGAAGATCTATGATCAAGAAACTTCACGTATACGCTGGACCAGAGCACGCTCAGCAGGCTCAGAAACCAGTTGAACTGAAATTCTAAGAAAGGTTAAAAGGAGGATTTTACAATGGCTACTGCAAAATTTTACGGAACAGGTAGAAGAAAAAAATCTGTTGCTAGAGTATATTTAGTACCAGGAACAGGTAAAATTACTATCAATAAAAGAGATATCGATGAGTATTTCGGACTTGAGACATTAAAGGTTGTTGTTCGCCAGCCATTAGCTGCAACAGACACAGAAGGAAAATTCGATGTAATCGTTAATGTTAAGGGTGGTGGATACACAGGACAGGCTGGAGCAATTCGTCACGGTGTTGCAAGAGCACTTCTTGAGGCTGATGCTGATTACAGACCAGTTCTTAAGAAAGCTGGATTCCTTACACGTGATCCACGTATGAAAGAACGTAAGAAATACGGTCTCAAAGCAGCTCGTAGAGCACCACAGTTCTCAAAACGTTAATTTATACGAATTATTCGATATATACAAAAGAAGTACACAGCACCCGGGAGCGTTATGCTTCCGGGTTTCTTTTTTGGCATTTCCCTGGATTTGTAAGAAATGGATATGCGTATTTTTGAGAAAAATATAGACAAAGTAAAAGAATGTATTTATAATATATATGTTAAGCAATAAATGAAAAAGAGAATATTTTGGCAAAACAATCGAAAGGTTGCGACGCAAAGCTAAAGGGCCTGTAAAATGGCAGCCAGTTGCAGTTTTTATATAAGAGCATTGTTTTGGGTAAAACACGCTCTTTTTTTGTTGTTATGATATGGAAGCAATCATAGTTCATATCATACATAAGAAAAAGGAAGTAAGAAATGAAAGAAAAATCAATAAAAAAGGAGTCGACATTATATCAGGAAGAGAGAATATATACAAAAAAACAATTAACAGAAAAGAATTATGAAACCATCCGTTATGCAATTGGACAGAACAATGCGGTTGGTTCGGTATCGGGATATTATGATGAACAGTTAAGTATCTTACATATGAGTGGATTCTTTCTGGAGAATCTTGGGTATGAGTATGATGACCTGATGAAAGTTTCAGAAGGATCATTGAAAAATCTTGTGTATGCAGAGGACAGAAGATTTTTTGAGTTGCATGAATTTGTGGAAATGGAAGGAAAACATGAATGCCGGATGCTGACGAAGGATGGAACTCCGGCATATGTGCAGATGTATAAATGTGATTCCGTTGATGGAAATGGGACACCGATCTGGATTCTGTCAGTCAGGATGGACTGGACGGGACAGAATGTGACATTGATCAATGAAGTGATCCGGTCAGGTTCCTGGTATTTTGACTGTGATGAAGAAGGAAAGATATGTAATGTTGTATGGGGAAGAAGATTTCGCAAGCTTCTGGGATACAAGGATGAGGATGAATTCCCGAATGTACTGGAGTCATGGTCAGATCTTCTGCACCCGGAGGATAAGGCAGCAACGTTAAAAAGACTGAAGGAAGCAATCGGAGACATTACGAATCAGATAAAATATGATGTCAAATACCGGCTGAGGATGCAGGATGGAGAATATCAGTGGTTCCGGGCTAATGCAGAAGTTACCAGACGTCTGGATGGCACAGCACGCCGGATCGTCGGCATATTTATGAACATTGATCAGGAAGAAAAGGCTGCTATGCGTGCAGAAGAACTGATTCAGGATAATGTGGCAAAGAATCAGCTCATCGATGGAATGGTGAAGCTGGTGAGCCGTTTTGCTGTCTGTAATCTGGAAGAAAACTGGTACAAGTTTTTCAGTATGTCCAGTGATATTCATTATACGCCAAAGGGAAAATATACGGATCTGGTCAAACAAATCACAGAGAGATTTGAGTCGGTATCAGAAAATGAGACATTGGAAGAGCTGTATGCGGTAGAAACAATACGCACCGAGCTGAAGAAAAAAGATGATATTTACCGGTTTGAATATTGCAGTAAAGATGGAACCAGATACAAAAGCGGGGCAGTTATTCCAGTGACATGGAAAGGGAATGTAGTGGAGAAGGTACTGCTGATCGCTCAGGATATTACACAGGAGAAGCTTGTGGAAATGGATTCCAAGCAGGCTTTACAGGATGCTTATGAGGCGGCTGACAGGGCAAGCAGGGCGAAGACAGAATTCCTTGCGAATATGTCACATGATATCCGGACGCCGATGAATGCAATCGTCGGTATGACGGCAATTGCAGGTGCAAATATCGATAATACAGACAGAGTTCTGGAATGTCTGGGCAAGATCACGCAGTCGAGCAGACATTTGCTTGGTCTGATTAATGAAGTACTGGATATGAGCAGGATAGAAAGCGGCAAAGTGGATCTGACAGATGAAGAATTCAATCTGTCGGATCTGGTGGATAATCTGGTGACGATGGTGCAGCCGGACCTGGAAGCACACGGACATGATTTTGAAGTGCTGATAAGAAATATTGAGCATGAATCTGTATGCGGGGATAGTCTGCGTATCCAGCAGGTATTTACGAATATCATGAGCAATGCGGTGAAATATACACCGGATGGAGGAAAGATCACATTTTCTATATCAGAAAAAGAGACGCAATTTCCGGAAGTCGGCTGCTATGAATTTGTGATCGAGGATAATGGTGTTGGTATGACACCGGAATTCCAGAAGATATTATTCGAACCATTTACCCGGGTGGATGATAAGAGGACGTCACGGATACAGGGAACTGGGCTTGGAATGGCAATTACGAAGAATATTGTCAAGATGATGAATGGTCATATCGATGTGGAAAGTGAACCTGGAAGGGGAACAAAGTTTACAGTTACAATTTTCCTGAAACTATTGGAAACAGAGAAAGAGTATATAGAAGAACTGGTAGATCTTCCGGTACTGGTGGTTGATGATGACAGAGACTGTTGTGAAAGTGCTGCGGACATTCTGAATGAGATCGGCATCGCCGGAGAATGGGTGACATCCGGTGAAAAAGCGGTACAAAGGGTGGTAGAACGGCATGAAAAGGAAGATGATTATTTTGCGGTGATCATGGACTGGCAGATGCCGGGAATGGATGGAATTGAGACGACCAGAGAGATCAGAAAGCATGTAGGCAATGAGATTACGATCATTGTGTTATCAGCATATGATATATCAGATATTGAGATGGAAGCAAGAGCGGCAGGTGTGGATGGATTCATTACCAAGCCGTTGTTCCGGTCAAGACTGACTGCCACACTGAAGAATCTGGTCAGTGAGGAACAGGAAAAATCAGCCAGAGATTATCTGTCCGAGATATCCGGCTGTGATTATTCCGGTAAGAGGATTCTTCTGGTAGAAGATAACGAATTGAACAGCGAGATTGCAACCGAGATCCTTTCCATGACAGGAGTTACGGTCGAGACAGCAGAGAATGGAAAAGAAGCACTGGAACGGATCGAGGCGTCACCGGTGGATTATTTTGATCTGGTATTTATGGATATCCAGATGCCGGTTATGAACGGTTATGAAGCAGCATCAGCAATCCGTGCACTTGGCAAGCCGAAAGGAAACCGGATCCCGATCATCGCAATGACGGCAAATGCATTTGCAGAAGATGTACTGATGGCGAAAAACGTAGGGATGAATGAACATATAGCCAAGCCGCTGGATATGGGAAAATTGAATGCGGTGATGGAGCGGTGGATGTAATAGAAAATCGTTGGAAATCGGAAAATCTTATCAAAGAAATGGTTTACATTATAGAAAATAATGTATACAATATAAAATGTAAGAAGGAAATAATCTTTGATAAGGAGAATAGAAAATAATGCTTGGTTTAAAACCGATAAAAATGCTGCCGGCAAGGGAAAGAGTGGCGGCAGCACTTAGAAAGGCAATTATCTCAAGGCAGATTACAGAAGGAGAAGTATTGACTCTGGAGAGTACGGCACAGGAACTGGGGGTCTCCATTACACCGGTCAGAGAGGCATTCCAGATTCTGGAACGAGACGGTCTGATAGACCTGCAGCAGAACAAAGGAGCAACGGTACTTGGAATTAATGAGACAACACTCAGAGAACATTTCCAGATCCGGGCGGCGCTGGAAAGTGAAGCATGTGCATTGTGCTGCAGGAACCGCATTGATATGAGCCGGATCGAGCAGGTCTTAACTGTTTCGAAAGAGATGATAGAGAAGCAGGATTATGAGAACTATTCGAAGCTGAATCAGTCGCTTCACATGGAGATATGGACAGCTGCCGGGAATGAAAAATTAAAGAAAATGCTTTCGGAACTCTGGAGTGGATTATCGCTGGGAGTAAAGATGACAGAAGCAGAATATGCAAAAAAATCGTTGAAAGAACATGAGGATATCGTAGAAAGTATGAAAAAATACGATACACTGGAAGCCGCGATGAAGATGCATCAGCATATAGAACGAAGCTTAGAGGACGTATTGACGGAATTTGAGAAGTAAATATGTACAAAAAATCAAAGTAAAAATTATGTAAAACGTCGAACTTGTGATTAATGATTGACAAGTCCGGCGTTTTTAATTATGATTTAATTATGGATACATTATCATTTATAAATAATAAAAAATAAATGATAAGAGTAAAGACAAAGGAGAGAGAAAAATGAGTAACAAGAATTTAATCGTGAACACTCCGGAACCAAAGCCTGGTATACTGGAGCGCGGAGATCTCTTTGCTATTGCGGTAGGAATGGTAATCGGATCGGGAATGGTAACATTGATCGGACCGGCAATGGCAATGACGGGATATTCCGTATGGCTGGCATATCTGACAGCGATCATCATGGGATTTTTTATGGTATTTCCGTATATTATCCTGGGCGGAACTATGAGAGTGGCAGGGGGACCTTATTCGATTGTAACAAATTTATCCGGTGTAAGTGCAGGGGGACTGGTAGCGTATACGAAGCTTGTAACTCCAATCCTGAACAGTTCTTTCGCACTGGCATTAGGTCTGTATGTAAATAATCTGCTTCCGGGAATTACAGTAAAAGCAATTGCGGTTGCGGGAATCTGCATTTTATTTGTATTAAACCTTCTTGGAATGGATATTTTTGCAAAGGTGAGTAAGATCTTATCGACGATCCTGCCGATCACAATGGTACTTTATGTTATCTTTGGACTGACACAGATCAAGCAGCCGATCTTCCAGTTCTCAGGGGATAAGATGTTTACCGGCGGATTTAAAGGATTCATGCTTGCAGCATTACTTCTGATCAACTCTGCAAATGGATATTACAATATCCTCTGGTATGGAAAAGATGCAAAGAAAGCAACAAAGGATGTACCATTTGCAAGTATGGCATGTGTGCCGTGTCTTCTGTTTATCTATGTAGGACTTGCCATGGTAACGGGCGGCGTACTTCCTCATGACGAAGTTGCAGGAGCACCTACAATCTTACCGGCAGCACAGGCAATCCTTCCAGGTGTTGTATATAAGATATTCATGATCGGCGGACCGATCATGGCAATCATTACCACACTGAATGGTGTATTCAATGATGTCAGATATCCACTTGCACAGGCGGCAAAAGACGGATGGCTTCCGAAGTTTATTTTGAAAGAAAATCGTTTCGGAGCGCCATATCTCATTTATACATATACACTGATTGTTGTTCTGATCCCGATCGTATCGGATATGAGTATTGTAACGATCACCAATATTTTCCAGGTAATTACGTTCTTTATGAATGTAACTGTTGTATATGCAATTTCAAGACTTCCGAAGAGATATCCGGAAGCATGGGCAAAGAATAAATTCCATTTTTCAAATGGAGCATTATATACATTCTGTACTGTAAGTATTATTATTTATACAGTCATCTTTGTAAAAGGTATTTTCAGTATCAAGGCAGCTTATGCAGCCGCGGCAGTTGTTGTTATGCTTGCATTGATCCTGATTGGAATCTATCTGACAAAGAAAGGTGGTATCCGTATCGAGACATCTCTCTGGGAACCATCTGAGAAGAAGGAGGAAAAGTAAAATGGCAGCAACTTATGCAACACCAGGGAAAATGGGACTGAATCCGGAGAAATTGACAGAGATGTTAACGGAACTGGAACAGACAGTGGAAATCCACAGTATCTCAGTACGTTTTGGTGGAAAAGTCATCTTAGAAGGTGCATGGGAGCCATTCTCACTGGAGAAGCCGCAGATGATGCATTCCCTTTCGAAAATCGGAACAAGTATTTGTCTTGGATTTGCACTTGATGAAGGAAAGATTTGTCTGGAAGATAAACTACTTGATTATGTAAGAGACGAACTTCCGGAAGAATACGATCCGGCACTGGAAGATCTGACGATCTATCATTTACTGACAATGCAGGCAGGTTCAAAAGAGTGCTGTAACAATGTATGGTTTTCAAAACTGGAAAAAGACTGGGAAACAAACTGGTTAAAGCAGCCGAAGATAAGAGAAGATATCGGAAAAGCATTCCATTATGATTCCGGATGCAGTTATACACTTTCCAGAATTATCACAAAAGTGATGGGAAAGAACTGTCTGGCACTGATGCAGGAACGTGTATTTGACAAAATGGGATTTGGCGAGATCAACTGGCTGACCAGTCCAGAAGGACACAACACCGGTGGATGGGGAATGTACCTGACTGCCGGAAAAATCTCCGCGCTGGCACAGCTTCTGCTTCAGAAAGGTGAATGGAACGGAGAGCAGTTGGTACCGGCATGGTGGATCGAAGAGATGGGTAAGATGCGTGTTGTGATTCCGGGAGATGAGAAGAAAGCATTGACGCATTATGCTTATCATATCAAAGCCGGAAAAGAACTTTTTGCGGCGGAAGGAGCGTTTGGCCAGTATCTGATCTGCTTCCGCGATTATCCGGTTGCTATCGGAATCACAGCTGGTGCATCGGAATATCTGGCAGCAGATATCTGTCTGAAATATATCAAAGAGGCAGTTCAGAATCCATGTGTGCCGGAAAAACTGGATGAAGCACAGGAAAAGCTGGAAGAGAAACTGTCGCACCTGACACTTCCGGAACCGGAAGGCGACAGAAAAGACATAAATGAAGCAACAAAGAAACTATTAAATAAAAAAATCGTGTTTACAGAGAATCCGAGACAAATTGAATCAGCAGTGATTTCAACGTTTGGAGAGGAATTAAAACTGGAACTTACTGTGGCAGGAGAAAAGAAGATTCTTTTTGCAGGATATAAGGACTGGAAATGTAATGATATGTATCCGAATGATTTTACGAAGAGATATCATGCTGTATCTTATGCGTTTGATGAAGATGCATTGTATCTCTCTGTGGGACTTCTGAATACATCATACAGAGAAGAATATTGTCTGTGGGTGAATTCGGAAAATATAGTAGTCGGAACATGGAGACCGAATGTAACGTACCTTCCGGCAGAAGAAGATATGACATGGAAGTTTACCGGAACATTTGAACCGTCATGCGTTTTGTAGATAGAATAGATAGTTAGTGGAAAGAGAGAATCCCGTGAGGCAGAAAGAAGCTGTCTCACGGGGTTTTTTGCGTTGTACATTCTGTATGAATAAAACTGGAATATATTATGATTGCAAGGTGATGGCTGAACCGTTATAATGTAGATGTCAGCAGAGAGTCTGCTGGCATCTTTTCAAATACCACTGTATTAAAAAGTGAATAATCAGGGAGAAATTTATGAGTATATTAAATGTTGAACATCTGACACATGGTTTCGGAGACAGAGCCATATTCTCAGATGTTTCTTTTCGACTTTTAAAAGGAGAACATATCGGGCTTGTAGGAGCCAACGGAGAGGGAAAATCTACCTTCATGAATATTGTGACCGGAAAGCTTGTACCGGATGAAGGAAAAGTAGAATGGTCCAAGAATGTGCATGCCGGATATCTGGATCAGCATGCGGTCCTCGAAAAGGGAATGACCATCCGCGATGTGTTAAAATCTGCATTCGATCCGCTGATTCAGAAAGAACAGCGCATGAATGAAATCTGTGATCTTCTCGGGACTGCAGACGAAACGGAGATGAACCGTCTGATGGATGAACTCGGAACGATTCAGGATGAGCTTACGCTGCATGACTTCTATACGATCGATGCAAAGGTAGAAGAAGTTGCAAGAGCACTCGGACTTCTGGACCTGGGATTGGACCGAGATGTTACAGACTTAAGCGGAGGGCAGAGAACGAAAGTCCTTCTCGCAAAACTTCTGTTGGAGAAGCCGGATATCCTGCTTCTGGATGAGCCGACCAACTACCTGGATGAGGAACATATTGCATGGCTGAAGCGCTATCTTCTGGATTATGAGAATGCATTTATTCTGATCTCGCATGATATTCCTTTCTTAAATGAAGTAGTTAATATCATCTATCATATGGAGAATCAGGAACTGAACCGTTATGTGGGAGATTACGATCATTTCCAGGAAGTCTATGCAGTGAAGAAAGCGCAGCTGGAAGCTGCTTACAGAAGACAGCAGCAGGAGATCAGTGAACTGAAAGATTTCGTGGCACGTAACAAAGCACGAGTGTCCACCAGAAATATGGCGATGTCCAGACAGAAGAAGCTGGATAAGATGGATGTGATCGAACTGGCAGCGGAGAAACCAAAGCCGGAATTTCATTTCCGTTACGGCCGTACACCTGGAAAGATGTTATTTGAGACACATGATCTGGTAACGGGATATGATGAGCCACTGTCGAAACCACTGAATTTCAGCATGGAGCGTGGTCAGAAGATCGCACTGGTCGGAACGAACGGAATCGGAAAGACTACATTGTTAAAGAGTATTTTAGGCTTGATTCCATCCTTATCCGGAAGCTGCGAACTGGGAGAAAATCTGGAGATTGGTTACTTTGAACAGGAAGTCAAAGGCGAGAACAAGACTACCTGTATCGATGAAATCTGGCAGGAATTTCCATCATTTACACAGTATGAAGTACGTTCGGCACTGGCAAAATGTGGACTGACAACGAAGCATATCGAAAGTCAGGTCAGAGTCTTAAGTGGTGGAGAACAGGCAAAAGTCAGATTATGTAAACTGATCAACAGAGATACGAATATCCTGCTTCTGGACGAGCCTACCAATCATCTGGATGTGGATGCGAAAGATTCGCTGAAGAAAGCATTACAGGAATACAAAGGAAGTATCCTGCTGATCTGTCATGAGCCGGAGTTCTATCAGGATGTGGTGAACGAAGTATGGGATATGAGTAAATGGACGACGAAAGTATTCTAAAGTATTCTGGATGTAAAATGATAACTGACAGTAAGGAATCCGGCAGAAAAGAATCAGAATAAAGAAACTGGGGATGATATAAATGGAAGAAACAAAACATGATAAAATGAAATATCGCCTTGCGGATGCCATGAAAAACTGCATGAAGAAGATGCCGGTAGAAAAGATCACGGTAAAAGAAATCGTTGCAGAATGTGGAACGACACGGCAGACATTTTACCGGAATTTTCAGGATAAATATGATCTCATTAACTGGTATTTTGACCGGATCCTGCTGGAATCTTTTCAGCACATGGGAGAAGGTAAGACGGCTTATGAGGGACTGGTCAATAAGTTCCATTATATAGAGGAAGAAAAATTATTTTTCAAAGCGGCATTCCGTAATGACGATCAGAATTGTCTGAGGGATCATGATTTTCAACTGATCCTGAGATTCTATGAGAACCAGATTCAGGAAAAGACGAAACAGCCGATTCCGGAGAATCTGCATTTCCAGCTGGAGATGTATTGCCAGGGATCGGTGTATATGACAACCCAGTGGGTGCTGGGAGATATGAAAAAGCGTCCGGAAGAGATGGCAAAGAATCTGGTAGAAGCGATGCCGGCAGAACTGGAAACATTATTTCGTAAATTAGAACTCCTGTAAGAGGGAGTTCTTTTTTGTACCAAAGTATGCAGTAGCAAGTTCGGTAGTTCGTTGGTGTGCAAATCAAGAAATAAAAAAGTGGCTTTTATTGAATCTGAAACTATAAAATGTCATTTGAATAACAAAGTTTTACTGCGGATATTGTTTATAAGGTATAAAAAGTTACAAAATAGCAAAAGTGTAACGTACAGATGTTACAAAATGTATGCTTTGTAACTTACATTCAAATGAAATAATTGTTAAAATAAAAACATAAAGAAACAAGATACGAAACGGAAGAGAAAATGAAATAGTTTCGTATCAAAAAGAAAGATTATGTATAAAAGGAGTGTCAGTTATCATGGCAAACAGAATTAATTTAAACCAGACATCATTTCACGGAGCAGGAGCGATTAAAGAGATTGCAGCAGAAGTTAAAGTAAGAGGACTGAAAAAAGCACTGGTATGTTCAGACCCGGATCTGATCAAATTCAATGTGACAACAAAGGTAACAAAAGTACTTGATGATGCAGGACTGGAATACGAATTATATTCTGACATCAAACCAAACCCGACGATTCAGAATGTACAGCACGGAGTTGAGGCATTTAAGAAAGCCGGAGCTGATTATATCATCGCAATCGGCGGCGGATCTTCTATGGATACATCCAAAGCAATCGGTATCATCATTGCTAATCCGGAATTCGAAGATGTAAGAAGTCTGGAAGGAACAGCACCAACCAAGAATCCATGTGTACCGATCATTGCAGTACCTACAACAGCAGGAACAGCAGCAGAAGTAACGATCAACTACGTTATCACAGATGTTGAGAAAAAGAGAAAATTTGTCTGTGTAGATCCACACGATATGCCGGTTATCGCAGTCGTAGACCCAGAGATGATGTCTTCTATGCCAAAAGGACTGACTGCTTCTACAGGTATGGATGCCCTGACACATGCAATCGAAGGATATACAACAAAGGCAGCATGGGAAATGACAGACATGTTCCACTTAAAAGCAATCGAACTCATTTCCAAATCTTTAAGAAGTGCAGTTGCCAATGAAAAAGAAGGACGCGAAGGCATGGCTCTTGGACAGTATATTGCAGGAATGGGATTCTCTAATGTAGGACTTGGAATCGCACATTATATGGCTCATACACTTGGAGCTGTATATGATACACCACATGGTGTTGCATGTGCAATGATGCTTCCAATCGTTATGGAATACAATGCAGAATGCACAGGAGAGAAATATAAAGAGATTGCAAAAGCGATGGGTGTAGAAGGCGTAGATGATATGTCTGTAGAAGAATACAGAAAAGCAGCTGTAGATGCTGTCCGCAAATTATCTGTAGATGTCGGAATTCCTACAAAACTGGAAGCTCTGAAAGAAGAAGACCTTCAGTTCCTTGCTGAATCCGCTCACGCAGATGCATGTGCACCGGGTAACCCGAAAGATGCAAGCGTAGAGGATCTGAAAGATCTGTTTAGAAAGTTAATGTAAGATTATGACATAGGAATCACTTTCTTAGTTATTATATCTATTGAAAAGACTGGCACGTTTAATTATAATAAACGATGTCAGTTTTTTCGTATAAATATGGAGGAAGTTATGTCAGCGTTATTTTTTGATATTGATGGAACAATTTTAAGTGATATTACACATAAGATACCGGAAAGTGCACTCGAGGCATTACGGAAAGCACAGGAGAATGGTCACAAGACATTTATTAATACCGGACGTACCATATGCAGTGTACCGCCGATGATAAAGAGGATTCCTTTCGATGGTTTTTTGTGTGGATGTGGAACTCATTTGATATATGAGGAACAGGTAGTATTCCACCATTCTATCCCGTATGAAAGAGGAAGGAAGATCATCCAGTCTATGAAAGACTGTAAAGTAGAGGGATTTCTGGAAGGAACAGAGGATATCTACTATTCCAACCGTATCTCAAGACTGGAGCCGGTGGAAAGCAGCAGAAGATATATGGCAGGACTGGGATTAGGCAGAGAGCAGGCGATGGAAGATACCGGCTATGATTTTGACAAGATACTGGTTTATATAGATAAGATTGCAGATGGAGAAAGATTTTTTAAAGAGACGGAAGATGTCTTAAGACACATTGACCGACTGGGCGGAGTATATGAATGTGTACAGAAAGAATATTCCAAGGCAACTGCAATTGCGTACATAAAGAAAGCGTTGGACCTGTCAGATGATGAAATCTATGCATTCGGAGACAGCAGCAATGACTTTGATATGATCAAAGCTGCAGGGCATGGAGTGATCATGGGGCATCATGATCCGGTTCTGGAGCCGTATGCGGAATATATTACGGATACAGTGGAGAATGACGGGCTTTATAAGGCGATGGAGCATTATGGGCTGATTTAAGATTTGCAGAGTGTATGCCAGAGTATTATAATATACGGAGATAAGAAGGGAAGTGCATTTTCATGGGAGAACAGTTAACCGAAAGCGATGTTAAGAAAATTAAAGAAGAAATAGAGTATCGTAAGATTGTTGTTCGTAAGAAAGAGCTGGAAGCGGTAAAAGAGGCGAGAGCGCAGGGCGATTTAAGCGAGAATTTCGAATACAAGGCAGCAAAACAGGATAAGAACCGTAATGAAAGCCGTATCCGCTATCTGGAACGAATGCTTAAGAATGCGAAGATTGTGTCCGATACGTCTAAGGCAGATGAAGTCGGGATCAATAATACGGTGGAAGTATACTTTGAAGATGATGATGAGACAGAGACATACCGTCTTGTGACCAGTATCCGCGGTAATTCCCTTCAGGGACTGATCAGTATCGAATCACCGCTTGGAAAAGCGATCCAGGGACACAAAGTCGGAGACCGTGTGCTTGTCAAGACGAACGGAAACGATGGCTATTATATTGTGATCAAGAAGATTGACAATACAACAGATGACAGCCATGATACATTGCGAAAATATTAAAAGCGTAGTATAATGGGAGTGATAATTGAACAGGGGAGTCCGCAATCTGAGCGGGCTGAGAGTAGACTAAAGATGTCTTGACCCGGGAACCTGATTTGGATCATGCCAACGTAGGGAAAGAAAAAGTGCCGACAGGGCAGGTGTATCTGAAAACAGGTAGACCTGTCCTTTTTATTGCCATGCATTCGTAAGGAGCTGCTGGTGGCAGGTTCCGTAGAGAGCCAAAGTATCTGTAAGGCGCTGACCGATTCTGCCAAGCGGAATGTTCAGGCGATAAAAAGACCTCTGACAGAAGAAATCAGGAATATATGCATAACAGGAGGAAGAAAAATGTTAGGAAACTGTATCAAAAATGTAAGAAAGAATGTACCGCTGGTACACAACATCACTAATTATGTAACAGTAAATGATGTTGCAAATGTATTATTAGCCTGTGGCGGAAGCCCGATCATGTCAGATGAGCCGGAAGATGTAAAGGATATTACATCGATCTGCGGAGGTTTGAATATCAATATTGGAACGTTGAATAAGAGAAGCATCGAAGGAATGTTCATAGCGGGTGCGCGTGCAAATGAACTGGGACATGTGACGTTATTAGATCCTGTCGGAGCTGGAGCAAGTGCTCTCCGTACAAATACAGCTGTAGACTTAATGGACAAGGTCAGATTTGATGTAATTCGTGGAAATATCTCAGAAATAAAAACTCTGGCGCAGGGAAGCGGAACAACGAAAGGAGTAGATGCAGATGTAGCAGATGCCGTAACAGAGGAGAATCTGGAGGAAGGGGTTGCATTTGCAAAAGCATTTGCAAAGAAGGCGGGATGTATCGTTGCGATCACTGGTGCAATTGATCTGGTAAGTGACGGGGAAAGATGTTATGTGATCCGTAACGGACGTCCGGAGATGGGAAAGATCACGGGAACAGGATGTCAGTTATCCGGAATGATGACAGCATTTCTGACAGCGAATCCAGAGCAGAAACTGGAAGCAGCTGCGGCAGCTGTATGCACAATGGGACTGGCCGGTGAGATTGGCTGGAGTTATATGCAGAAAGGCGATGGCAATTCTACTTACCGCAACCGTATCATAGATGCTATCTACAACATGGATAAAGAGACATTAGATAAAGGAGCAAAATATGAGATCAGATAAGGATCTCAAAAAATCAGATGAAAGAGAAGGCAGAATAAATGTGTAAAAAGATGAAAAAAGAAGATTTACTTCTGTATGCAGTAACAGACCGCCACTGGTTAAATGGTGAGACATTATACAGTCAGGTAGAGAAGACACTGGAAGGTGGTACAACCTTTGTACAGTTAAGAGAAAAAGAACTGGATGAAGCACATTTCCTGGAAGAAGCAAAGGAGATCAAGAAACTTTGTGCCAGATATCAGGTACCGTTTGTGATCAATGATAATGTGGATATCGCACTGGAGATGGACGCCGATGGTGTACATGTCGGACAGAGTGATATGGAAGCAGGAGATGTAAGAGCAAAACTTGGACCGGATAAGATTATCGGAGTATCGGCACAGACCGTTGAACAGGCGCTGCTTGCACAGGAAAGAGGTGCAGATTACCTGGGGGTCGGAGCTGTCTTCCATACAGATTCAAAGGCAGATGCAGCGGATGTGAGTCATGAGACATTAAAAGCAATCTGTGAAGCGGTGGATATTCCTGTGATTGCAATCGGCGGGATCAGTAAAGACAATGTATCAGAACTTGCAGGAACCGGAATTTGTGGGATTGCAGTGATCAGTGCAATATTTGCAGAAAAAGATATCAAAAAAGCAACAGAGAAACTAAAAAGTTTAACAAAGAAAATGGTGGAAGCATGATAAAGGGAGCAATATTCGATGTAGACGGAACGCTTCTGGATTCGATGGAGATATGGGAAGATGTAGGAGTACGATATCTGAATAGTATCGGCGTAGAGGCAGAACCGGATCTTGGAACGGTGTTATTTACGATGAGTATCCAGGAAGGTGCAGCATATGTAAAAGAGCATTATCATCTGTCGCAGGAGCCGGAAGAAATTGTACAGGGGGTTCTGAATATTATCACCAACTATTATAAGGAGACAGCACCGTTGAAGCATGGAGTGGCGGAACTTCTGGAAAAGCTTCATAAGAACAATATCCCGATGACGGTTGCGTCTTCTAATAATAAGGAAGAGATAGAGATGGCTTTCGAGCGTCTGGGGATTGCAAAATATTTTGAGCGTATCTTTACCTGTGAAGAAGTCGGTGCGGGAAAGACGAAGCCGGATATCTATCTGCGGGCAGCAGAATATCTGGGAACCAGACCGGAAGAGACGGTAGTATTCGAAGATGTGATCCATGCAATACATACTGCAAAGCAGGCAGGATTTCCAGTTGTGGGAATCTATGATGAGGCAAGCAGGGATGATCAGGAAGCAATCCAGAAAGAAGCAGACTGGTATTGCAGAGAATGGACAGAGCTGGAACATATCTGGGAATAAAATAGATGTCAGATATAAGATGGGATGATGAAGGGAGAAAAAGAACAGGATGAAGGAAAAAAAGACAGCGCTTACAATTGCCGGAAGTGATTCAAGCGGAGGCGCAGGAATTCAGGCAGACATCAAAACCATGCAGGCAAATGGAGTCTACGCAATGAGTGCAATCACCGCACTGACTGCCCAGAACACAACCGGAGTCACCGGAATCATGGAAGTATCTCCGGAATTTCTGGAAAAACAGCTGGATGCAGTTGTCACGGATATCCGTTCGGATGCGGTGAAGATTGGTATGGTCTCATCAGAAGAGTTAATAAAAATGATATCAAAGAAATTAAAAGAATATCATCTGGAAAATATTGTAGTTGATCCGGTAATGGTAGCAACAAGCGGTTCGAGACTGATCAGTGAAAATGCGATTGAGACATTAAAAGCAGAGCTTCTGCCAATGGCAGCCGTGATTACACCGAATATTCCCGAAGCAGAAGTTCTTGCAGAGATGGAGATCAGATCCGAAGACGACATGGTGGAGGCGGCAAAGAAGATCTGTGAAATGTATCACTGTGCAGTCTTATGCAAAGGAGGACACAGCCTGAATGATGCCAATGATCTTTTATACCAGAATGGAAAAGCAACATGGTTCCACGGAAAAAGGATCAACAACCCGAACACTCACGGAACCGGCTGCACCTTATCCAGCGCAATCGCATCGAATCTGGCAAAGGGATATTCGCTGGAAGAATCTATCAAACGTGCGAAAGACTATATCAGCGGGGCACTGGAAGCCATGCTGGACCTTGGAAAAGGAAGTGGACCGATGGATCATGGATTTGAGATACGGGGGCGATTTTCTATTTAATGCATGAAGCGACGGCTACCCGGACCGGAATAAAAGTTAGGAATCCTTTCCTGTTCAGGTTCCGTCGGCGGGTAATACTAAAGGGGCAAAATTCTGCTAAAAGCAGGCATTCAAAATTTGAAACTCGGC
>JBNMJT010000044.1:0-16877 GCA_050873945.1 Dorea sp. | reverse complement strand
GTTGTGAACGTAATTCCTTTGCTTTTAGGGGATTCTGGCTCTCTTAGTTTTTCTTAGAACATGGAACCTGAACAAGAAGCACTTTATACTGTTTTCTTCAAGGACCGCGAAGCCACTAAAGTTAATGTATTAAATACCAATCGACTTTACAAATCTCAGGAATGCTTCCCGTCCCTCTTCCGTGCATTTGTAAACGCCTGCATCTTCCAGTACATGCACGAAGACTTCTCCGACTTCTTTTTTCAGGATATCCATCACATTCTCTTCTGTGATGTCTTCGTAATTCTGCCGGAATGCTTCTGCCCAGTCAGCGTGTTTTGCAATCTTTTCATTGCTTCTGATATCTTTTTTATTTACCAGATAGTCTGCAAGGATTTCTAATTCTTCTTTTAATCTGGATGGAAGTACTGCCAGTCCCATTACCTCGATCAGACCGATATTTTCTTTCTTGATATGATGATACTCTGCATGTGGATGGTATACTCCCAGCGGATGTTCTTCGGTTGTAATGTTATTACGCAAAGTCAGATCGAGTTCGAACATGCCGTCTCTCATTCTGGCGATCGGTGTAATGGTATTGTGTGGTTCTCCGTCTGTATTGGCATAGATGAATGCTTCTTCATCTGTATAATTTCTCCAGCATCTGAGGATATGATCTGCCAGTTCGATCAGGCGTTTCTCATCTTTGTGCCGGATACGGATGACGGATAACGGCCATTTTACGATTCCGGCTTCTACATCTTCATAGCCCGGAATCTCGACTGGGATCTCGATCGGTGCTTTTGCCATCGCAAATGTATAGTGTCCTCCCTGGAAATGGTCGTGGCTTAAGATGGATCCACCAACGATCGGAAGGTCCGCATTTGATCCCAGGAAATAGTGTGGGAATAATTTTACGAAATCAAATAATTTCTCAAATGCTTTTTTATCAATCTTCATCGGAATATGCTGTCCATTAAATACGATACAGTGCTCGTTATAGTACACGTATGGTGAATACTGGAATCCCCACTTGCCGCCTGCGATCTCGATTGGAATAATTCTGTGGTTCTCCCTTGCCGGATGGTCCAGACGTCCTGCATAGCCTTCGTTTTCCATACAGAGCTGGCATTTCGGATATGCCGTGTTCTTTGCATTTCTTGCAGCTGCGATTGCCTTTGGATCTTTCTCCGGTTTGGACAGATTGATTGTAATGTCAATCTCTCCGTATGGGGAATCTACTTTCCATTTCATATCTTTTTTTACACGGTATCTTCGGATATAATTGCTGTCCTGACTTAATTTGTAGAAATATTCTGTCGCAGCTTCCGGCGATTCTTTATACTTTTCTGCAAATGTCTGCTGTACCTGTGCCGGTCTTGGAACCAGGCAGTTCATGATCTTTGTATCAAAAAGGTCACGATATCCGATACTGTCCTCGATGATTCCTCTTTTTACCGCCTCATCAAGCAGATTTTTCAGAACCTCTTCCAGCTCAATCGAAGTACTGTCGATCTCTGCGTCTTCATAAGAATCTTCGTGAAATAATTCCAGCAGTAAATTCGTTGTGTAGATTCTCTCACATTCCGGTGTCAGTCCTGTCTGAATTCCATATTCTACCAGTTTCTTAATATTTTCGTACAACATATTATGATCCTTCCACTCTTTTCATTTATTAAGCCATATATTTATATCCTTCAAATACTTTTTACAGCTTCATTCTATCCTCGATCTTCCTCGGTCCATCTACAGGACCTGCCATTAACAGCTTCTTCCGGGCGCATAGCGATTTATACAATCCTGGCTCCATCACCGATCTCTACTACATAGAATTCTGCTTCATGACCGACTTTTTCTTCGTATGTCTTTCCGATCGTCTCAATGAACCGGTCTACTGTTCCGTCTTCAACGATGCTGACCGTACATCCGCCGAATCCGCCGCCGGTAATACGTGAACCAATGACTCCCGGCATAGCCTGTGCCAGATCTACCAGAATATCAATCTCTTCACAGGATACTTCATAATCATAACGGAGTGATTCATGAGATGCATTCATCAGCTGTCCGAATAATTCCACATCATTGTTGCGGAGTGCTTTTACCGCACGGATGGTCCGCTGGTTTTCATATACTGCATGTTTTGCACGCTTCTGTCTGACCGGATCTTTGATCGCATCTTTGATTTCTTCAAATTCATCTTCGGTCAGATCTCCCAGAGTCTGGATATTTCTGACCTTCTGAAGTTCTTTTAATGCGGTCTCACATTCATTTCTTCTGTCATTGTAAGCAGAATCCACCAGACTGTGCTTTACCTTGCTATTGATGATCACGATCTTGGCATTCTCAAGAACAACCGGTGCATATTCATATTTTAAAGTGTTCGTATCCAGGAAGATTGCATGATCTTTCTTACCCATCGCACTTGCAAACTGATCCATGATACCGCAGTTGCAGCCATTAAAGTTATTCTCGGAATACTGTCCGATCAATGCAAGATCGATCATGGACAGATCCTCGAATCCAAATGTATCCTTTAACATCAGTCCTGTCAGGACTTCCAGTGATGCGGATGAAGACAGCCCGGAACCATTCGGAATATTTCCATAAATCAGAATATCCATTCCATGTGTCATCTCATATCCTCTCTTCTCAAATGCCCACATGACTCCCTTTGGATAGTTGGTCCATCCGGCTTTTTTGTTCGGGATCAGTTCATCCAGGCTTGTCTCAATGATTCCCAGCTTTTCAAAATTCAATGAAAAGAAGCCTAATTTTCTGTCTTCCCTGTTTCTTACCACAGCCCATGTTCCCATTGTCAGTGCACATGGAAATACATGTCCTCCATTATAATCGGTATGTTCTCCGATCAGGTTCACGCGCCCCGGTGCGAAATATGTACGGATTTCCCCGCCTTCTCCATATAATTCTTCAAATTTTGTGATCAACTGTTCTTTCTGCATTTCATTACCTCCGTTTTTAACATATTTTTCATTGTTATTTACTTCTTTCCCATCCATATTCAGGGCTTTAAGAATGCTCTGCCTTCTCTGGCATCTGCCTGCATATTTTTATGCTTGACCGCTTTTTGTTGTTATATTATTATCATAATGAGATATTCATGTTCTCACAATAATTATATTGGCATATTTTATAAGAATATTGAGATTTTTATCATTATATATTTGTTACCTGTATTTTCAAAGTCTACATACAGAAAACTTGCCACTGGCAACTTTTCTTGCATACTATGGTATCTACAGAACCTGCCACTGGCAGCTTCTTTCGAATGCATGGCAATTTACAAAAAACGGAGGGATACGATGTCAGGAATTCAGATCTACACCGAAAAAAACAGAAAAGAAAAAAAGCAGCATGGCAATTACGAATTTCCCGTACATGTAAGCCCGGAATCGATTCAATCTTATGAGCAGCATTCTTTCATGTGGCACTGGCACCCGGAAATCGAACTTACCTGGTTCATGTCCGGACAGATGGAATATGACGTGAATGACCGGCATTATATTGTCAGCGAAGGACAGGGGCTCTTCTGTAACAGCAACGCCCTGCATGCCGGATATATGATCGATGGACAGGATTGTAACTATCTGTCTGTCACCTTTCATCCACGTTTCATCTACGGATACGAGAACAGTATTCTGCAGACAAAGTATGTCGACTTCATCACTTCCAATGATTTCTGGTCTTCTCTTGTACTAAAACCAGAGATTCCATGGCAGAAAGAAATTATTGATAATATAAAAGAAATATATCAGTTAACCGTACAGGTTGCATCTTCTGATGGCACTTTAAGCCGGAACTATACGAATATGCCGAAAACGCCGCCGACACCTGATCTTCCAGATTATGAATTCCGTGTACATCTGCTGCTCTGCAATATCTGGCACCGGCTTTATCTGCATTTTGTCCGGATCGCTCAGGATTCCCCACGCCCGCAGAAACATCTGCAGCGTCTGAAGGATATCCTTTCTTATATACAGGAGCATGCTGCCGAAGATATCAGTCTGGAAGACATCTCCGCTCATGCCGGACTGTGCAAAAGCGAATGCTGCCGCTTTTTTAAGAAATATATGCGGATGACGATCTTCGATTATCTGTTATCTGTCAGAATCCAGAACAGCATCCCGTATCTTATGAACGGAGAAAATATCACTGCCATTGCGGGGCTTGTCGGATTTTCTTCTCCGGCATATTATGGTCAGATATTCAAACGTTATATGGGAATGTCGCCAAGCCAGTATAGAAAGAGTGCTTTAAAATCAGCATCTGAAGATCAGGTGTAACTTTTCTTCTACTACATTGGTTTTTCCAACTGGTATGGTATAATTTCTCATAACTGGCTCTTTATCTCATGCCACTACTATTGTACAGTAATGACAATTACGAAGGGAAAGAGGGTTTTGTTATGAATTCCAATCTGAAGAAAATAATTATGACAGCATTATTTGCTGCGTTAGCCTGTGTTGCTACAATGTCCATCCGTATTCCGACACCGGGAACCGGCGGATATATCCATCCTGGTGATGCAATCGTAATTCTGGCAGGTATCATCCTTGGTCCTGTATACGGTATGCTCGCCGGTGGTATCGGTTCTGCACTGTCTGACCTGATCGGCGGATATTTTGTATATGTTCCGATCACACTTGTGATCAAAGGACTTGTCGCACTGGTATCCGGACTGATTTACCAGAAGATGTGCCGTTCCGGTAAGAACCGTTATGTTGCAGTTATCCTTGGCGGTATTACAGATATCGTATTCGTCGCCGGTGGATATTTTATCTGCGAGTTCTTCCTGTATGGAAGCGGTGCTGCCGCAAGTATCCCTGCCAATATTATCCAGGGAGTCGGCGGACTTATTATCTCTGCTGTATTATATCCGGTACTGATTGCAATCCCGGATGTACGCCAGGCAGCTTATGAGACAAAGAATTAACTTCATATGATCTACAGAACCTGCCACCGGCAGCTTCTTCCGAACGCTTGGCGATACCAGAGAAGCTGTCAATGGCAGCTTCTTTTCTATATTCAGATATATATAAACTTTCATCTGAAACATCTCTTACATACTATGACATCTACAGAACCTGCTACTGGCAGCTTCTTCCGAACGCTTGGCGATACAGAGAACTTGCCACCGGCAACTTCTCTTGCATACTTTGGTATAAAAAACAGAGGAAATATCTACCGCATCTTAACAGTAATAATATTTCCTCTGTTTCCCACATCTTTTTACTTTTTCACTTTATTTATCCACTTTTTCAGCATTACTTTTTCCACAGGAGCATCCAATCACAAATGCAAGGAACAAGAATGCCACGATCATCCATCCAACCAGTGCCTTCGTTCCCATCGGCTGGAACTTATCATAATATCCTTTCAGATAAATGATAATGATCAGAATCGGAAGTCCGTAAGACATATAGCCCTTGATTCCTGCCGGGAACTTCCATCCTTCTCCCTGATTGATCTCTTCGAGGAAGTTATTCCATCCCCATCCGTTCTTCTTCGTGCAGAACAGTACATAGCCAAGACTTCCAAGCGGAAGCAGGTTATTTGATACGATGAAATCTTCCAGATCCATGATTGTTGAGCCTTCTCCAAGCGGAGTAAATCCGGCTAATACATTGAAGCCCAGGACACAAGGCATACTTAAGATAATGATCAGGATCAGACTTACCAGCGTACTCTTCTTTCTTGACCACTTGAACAGATCCATATCGAAAGAAATGATATTTTCAAATACCGCAACCAGTGTCGTAAATGCAGCGAAGCTTAAGAACAGGAAGAATAATCCTCCCCATACACGTCCGCCGGCTACCTGTGCGAAGATATTCGGGATCGTGATAAATATCAGGCTCGGTCCGGCTCCCGGTTCAATTCCATATGCAAAGCATGCCGGGATGATAATGAATCCTGCCATCATTGCTACAATTGTATCAAGCACTGTAATGTTCACAGCCTCGCCAAATAATCTCTGGTCTTTTCCTATGTAACTTCCGAAGATCAGCATTGCCCCGATACCGATAGACAATGTAAAGAACGCCTGACTCATCGCTCCGAAGATTACATTTCCAATTCCGATCTCTGCCATCTGTTTGAAATCAGGGATCAGGTAGAAACGGATTCCTGCTCCGGCACCTTTCAGCATCACCGAATGGATCGCAAGTACGATCATGATCAGCAGAAGGGCTGTCATCATGAATTTTGATACCTTTTCGATCCCTTTCTGGATTCCGAATGCACATACACCGAATCCAATGATACAGATCAGAACCGTCCAGAATGTCATAAGCGGCATATTGCCAAGCATATCACTGAATCCCGCAGATACCGTCTCCATATCTGCGCCTGCAAAGTCTCCTCTGAAACTTCTGACACAGTAATACAACATCCATCCACCGACCGTTGTATAGAACATCATCAGGAAATAGCATCCGATGACACCGATCCATTTTGTAATATGCCACTTCGTTCCCTTTGGTTCCAGTACCTCATATGCTGCGGCAACGCTGTGTCTGCTCGCGCGTCCGACACCGAATTCACAGACCATAACCGGAATTCCCATGATCAGCAGGAACACCAGATAGATCAGAATGAATGCAGCTCCCCCGAACTGTCCACACATATAAGGGAACTTCCACACATTACCGATTCCAACGGCACATCCTGCGGATACAAGAATGAAGCCCAGTCTTGATCCAAATGTTTCTCTCTTCATTCCTAAAACCTCTCTTTATTCTATAAAATCACAAGCTTTTCTATTATAGCGCATTCTGCCTGACATGTGCAAGGACTCTCATTAGCATTCTGGATATTAAAAAAGATCAAGTTCTGATCTTTTTTCATCAGAACCTGATCTTAGGAGGGGGTATTCAATTAGATTCCTAATTTCTCTTTCATATAATCTACCGGTGTAGATTTTCCAGTATACAGCTCAATTGCGATCAGAGCCTGGAACAGCATCATGCTCATTCCGTTGTATACACGGTCGCATCCTGCTTCTTTTGCCTGTTTCATCATAACTGTCTCGCGTGGTGCGTATACAGTATCTGTAACGATCAGGTCTTTCTTGAAGAATGATGGATCCGGAATGTTAGACAGGTCTTCCAGTGGGTGCATTCCTACTCCTGTTGCGTCACAGAAGATGTCTGCTTCGTGCATTTTCTCTTTTAACAGATCAAGATCAGCAAGGTCATTCATTGTAGCTTTGCAGTCTGTGCTCTTGTTGATGATGTCTACGATCTCTTCTCCACGGCTGTAGAATTTATCTTTGATGTTGAAGATCTGAAGCTCGGCAATTCCGTCTAATGCTCCACGTACAGCGATTGCTGTTGCAGCTCCGCCTGTTCCGATCAGAACCATCTTCATTCCCTTGAAGTCGATACCTTCTTCTTTGATTCCCTGCCAGTATCCCATACCGTCAGTATTGTAACCTTTCAGATGTCCTGTAACATTTCCGTTCTCATCTCTTTCGTTCACAACTGTGTTGATCGCTCCGCAAAGTTTTGCAGCTTCATCAACATCATCAAGATACTGATGTACAACTGTTTTATTTGGCATAGAGATATTAGATCCTAACATCTTTAATGCTCGGATACTCTGAACAGCATCTTTTAATGAATCATTATCTACTTCGAATGCCAGCTGGATTACGTCATCTCCGTTTTTATCATAAGCGAGATTGTGTGTAACTGGTGACTGTGTGTGACGGATTGGGTAAGCCATTAATCCTACTAATTCTGTGTGTCCTGTAATGTTTGGCATAATAATTTCCTCTTTTCTTATAATGAATACTAATGAATGATTACCTTAAATACGGATTATTCCAATGGTTCCAGTGTTAAATATCCCTGATTCTCTAATACGTTGAGGATCGCACGTCCTTCCATGGTTCCTTCCATGATACGGCGGGCGCGTACGAAATCTCCAATGTTGTAGATGTAAGTATCTGTATCGTCAAATGCTTCTTTTAAGTCTTCCATGATCGGATTGTTTGCACGCATTCCAAGGCAGTTGAATCCAAGGTCGAATTCCAGATCTGTAATCTCTCCGTCCGGAAGTTTTACAGTAAATGCGTTCTCTTTTACTTCCTGAAGTGCTGTATTGACGTATTCTTTTACACCATATTTGTCATGAGTCTCTCTCATAGAGCATTTTGTGATCGGATCAGCAAGCATACCGATCTGTGGCAGCATATCGATAATCGTACACTCAGCTCCGCGTGGTGCGAAGTATTCTACAACGTCAAGTCCTACAGAACCTCCGCCTACGACTACTACTTTCTTACCTTTGCATTCTTCTTCCGGATATTTACCGGCATTCGGATTGTTGATCATTCCGAAAATAGTATTAACATTACCAGCTTCGATATTTTCTTTTAATCCCTTGATCGGTGGTACAAGCGGAACAGATCCTGTTGCGTTTACCACGATATTCGGTTTAAACTGTTTGATCGTCTTTACATCGGCATCTGTATTTAAGAAGATGTACAGGTTGTCGAGTTTGGCTGCACGTGCTTCTAAGTATCTTGGGAAGTCTTTCATACGTGTCTTGCTTGGAAGATCTGAGATAAATGTAGATAATCCACCAAGATGATCTTTCTTCTCTAATAAGAATACGTTACATCCAACTTCAGCGGCTGTACAGGCAGCTTCCAGACCTGCTGTTCCTCCACCTACAACGACTACGTTACAGTTCTTATTTACATTCAGCTGTTTGTATACATCACCTTCCGGTACTGCAGGGTTAACGGTACAACGGATTGGTCTGTTCACACCGATACGGTTTCCTGCACATCCTACGTTACATGAGATACATTTACGCAGGCAACATTCTTCGCCGTTCTGTACTTTCTTCACCCAGTCAGGCTCAGCGATCAGTCCACGTCCCATTCCGACGATGTCTACATCTCCGCTTTCGAGTACTTTTTCTACAACTGCAGGATCACGGTAGTTTCCTGCATTCATAACAGGTTTGCCGAATTTCTCTTTTACGGCTCTTGCCATGTATGAACGCCATCCATCCGGAAGGAAGTTCGAATCGATCTGATACTGAAGTGATGGATTCAGTCCGCAGGATACATCATACATGTCTACATATTCATCTAAGTATTCCAGATATTCCAGAGTGTCTTCCAGTGTATTTCCACCCGGAACTCTTTCTTCTGCGGAAATACGTACGATGATCGGGAACCAAGGTCCTACATTCTTACGTACTTCTTCTAATACCATACGAGGGAAACGAAGTCTGTTCTCTACAGATCCGCCGAACTCGTCTGTTCTCTTATTATAATATGGAGAGATGAACTGGCTCATCAGGTAAGAGTGTCCGCAGTGGATCTCGATCGCATCGAATCCGATTGCCTGTACACGCTTTGCAGCTTCTCCATATTTCTTTACTGTTGTTAAAATCTCTTCCTTTGTCATCGGGCGAGGCACCTCTCCGCCTGCCTTTGTAGGAATATTTGAAGAAGAAACGGTCTCCATTCCGGTTCTTGCTGAAGATGCGGAAGCTCCTGCATGGTTTACCTGGATGGCTACTGTTGCTCCGTTTTTATGAAGGTTTTCAACTAACTGATAATATCTCGGCATGAAACTGTCATGGTCGATACGGATCTGGCTTGTTCCGTTTGATCCAACCGGATATTCAATGTTAGCATTTTCCAGAATAATAAGTCCTACTCCGCCTTTCGCTCTTAAAGAATAGTAATTCATATGACGGTTACTCATTTCTCCGCTTGTCTCACCGTAGTTTGTCCCCATTGGTGTCATTGCAATACGGTTTTTAATAGTTGTTCTTTTAATCGTAATAGGTTCAAAAATTTTAGGGTATTTGTTTTTCATGAACTTACTCCTTTTTTATTGATTTATACTGCGAAGCATTCCTCTGTTTGTGACACCTTCATCATATACCCTTCGACTAAAAATTAACAATATCTTTCAAGTAAACTTTTGATACATCCAGGCTATCAGTTTCCGTCTCTGCCTGTTCTTTCATGTATCGAATGAACCGTTCTACTGCCGGAAGCTTATACCGGTCCTTCATCCAGAACATAAAAATCTGCCTGTATACCGTCAGATCTTTCAATTTATGAATGTTGATTCCCTCTGCCCTTACCAGAATGTCCGTCTGCGGTGTTAATGCGATTCCGAAATTCTCTCTTACCAGGGCAACAATGGAATATTCATCCGGACATTCCACGATCAGATTCGGTTTTACCTGGAACTTCTTATATAATTTTCTTTCATAGGTTCCCATCCAGGATTCCCTGTCATATCCGATCACCGGATAATTTCCAAGTTCTTCCAGCGGAATCTCTTCCATATCTTTTAATGGATGTTCTTTTGGTGTTATCACAACCAGCTCCTGGTTCTGTAATGGGTAGAATTCCATGTCTTCCCTGTTCATATATCCGCCAAAACCGATATCCAACTCTCCCGATCTTACTTTCTTTTCAATCGCCGGCGTATGATTCTGATAAAAATTGAAGACGACATTTTTATTTGCCGGCTGTTCCAGGAACCTTCTTACCTTATGTGGAATATAATGTCCTGCCAGCGGGAAAATGTACCCGATATCAATCTTTCCACCGTCCGAAGAAAGTTCCTGCATCTTATCCACAGCAATATCACAGTCTTCCAGAATTCTTTCTGCATATTCCTTGAATAACTTCCCGGCCTTTGTAAGATTTACTCCTCTCCCGGCTTTTTCGAACAGAGCAACCCCAAGCTCATTCTCAAGTGATGCCATTGAGCGGCTGAGCGACGGCTGTGAAATATACAGCTCATCTGCCGCAAGATGATAATTTTCATATTGTGCAACCTTTTGAAAATATAAAATCTGATTCAGTGTCATACCATTCACCTCGTACAATTTAATCTATAAAACCGGCTGCTGCCAGCTTCTTTCTAATGTGTGACAATTAAAAACTACATATTATAAGTATTATACCATAACCAATACATTCAAGGCATTAATTTTTCACTATAAAGGCATTAGACGTTATGTATGATTATTGATAAAATAATAACAAACGAGGCGTTATTTTTTTAACGGACTCACAAAAAGAGCGTTTCTTTTGTTTGTGACAGAACATATGGGAAAACTTTTTTATCAAAGGAAAAGGAGAAGAAGAATGAACAAAAAATATCTTCCAAGTGCACTTATACTGTACTTAAACTATTTCATCCACGGAGTCGGATGTTCCATCTTAGGTCAGGCAGTTATCAAAGATTCCCTCGCTGCTTCCTGGGGCGTTGAAGCAATGTCGATCACAGCTATTTCTGCTGCCTTAGGTCTGGGACGACTGATCGCACTTCCATTTGCCGGTCCTCTTTCAGATAAGTTAGGACGCCGCATCTCAACAACCATCGGTAGTGCTTCTTATGCAATCTACCTGATCGGACTTGCTCTTGCATTCAATGCAGGAACAAACGGTGGTTACACAATCGCTTATGTATGCGCGATCTTAGGTGGTATCGCGAACTCATTCCTTGACACTGGTATCTACCCTGCAGTTTCAGAGATCATCTACAAAGCTCCGGGTGTTGCTACTATGGGAATCAAGTTCTTCATCGCAATCGCTCAGATGGCACTGCCATTCGTACTCGGTGTATCCGTAGTAACTACAAGTGCAGGACTTACTTCTTACAACAGATTATTCATCGGATGCGGAATCATCTATGCAGTACTTTTTGTTCTGGTATTCTTATTCCCACTTCCGGATGCAGATATGAAAGCTGCTGGTAAAAAAGAAGGCCTGATCGCAAGCTTAAAACATACACACTTCTCAATCGAATCTATCGCTATGATCGTGATCGGATTCACATGTACAGGTACATTCCAGTTATGGTTAAACTGTGCACAGAACTTTGCAAAAGAAAATGTAGGCTGGGCTGATCCGTCTATCATGCAGACATGGTATTCCGCAGGTACACTGATCGCACTCGTTGTAACAGCTCTTCTTACAAGAAAGATCAAAGACGTAAGATTCATCGCTGTATACCCGATCATCTGCCTTGTTACAATGATCGCCGTACTTATGGGCCAGAGCAAGACACTTATGATCGCCGGTGCATTTATCATCGGTTGGGCAGGAGCCGGCGGACTCCTTCAGATCGTTACATCTGTATGTAACATGCTGTTCCCTAAGATTAAAGGAACTGTTACTGCACTCGTAATGATCGCATCTTCACTTTGCAACTACACAATCCTGACAGCAGCTTCCAAGATGCAGCCTGCACAGGTTATGACCATGAACATTGTACTGACAGCCGTTGGTGTTGCTCTCGGATTATACGTAAATATCCGTTACGCAAAAATGATTGCTCTTGCAGACAAAGAAGATTAATTTTATACTATTTATAACACTGTCACATTTTACAACTGAATCGTAAAAAGGAGAATTTTAACATGAATACTATCAAGATCAGAGATATCGAAATCGGTGCCGGCGCACCAAAAATCATTGTTCCAATCGTTGGTGTTACAAAAGAAGACATCATCAATGAAGCTAAGACATTTGATTCCATTCCAGTAGACGTTGTGGAATGGCGTGTGGACTGGTTTGAAGGTGTGTTCGACTTTGCAAAAGTAGAAGACGTATTAAAGGATCTTCGTGAAGTCCTTGGCAACATCCCTCTTTTAATGACATTCCGTACTTCCAAAGAAGGCGGCGAGAAAGCCATCGAAGCTGAGGCTTATAAAGAACTTAATCTGAATGCTGCAAAGACCGGATACGTAGATCTTATCGATGTAGAAATATTCTCAGGTGATGAACTCGTAAAAGAGATCATCGATGGTGCTCACGCAGCAGGCGTAAAGGTTATCGCTTCCAACCATGACTTCCATAAGACACCTGCAAAAGCAGACATCATCTACCGTCTGCGCAAGATGCAGGATATGGGAGCTGATATTCCTAAGATTGCTGTTATGCCACAGAATAAAAAAGATGTTCTTACATTACTTGCTGCTACAGAAGAGATGTCTTCTGATTATGCAGACCGCCCGATCATCACTATGTCAATGGCCGGAACCGGTGTGATCAGCCGTCTGTGTGGTGAAGTATTTGGTTCTTCCATGACATTCGGTGCCGCTGCAAAAGCATCTGCTCCTGGACAGATGGGAGTCAATGATCTGCAGACTGTACTTGATTTACTTCACGCTGCAATGTAAACTCTTTATTATAGTAATGTGATACAGAGAACTTGCCGCCGGCAACTTCTCTTGCATACTCTGGTATACAGAGAAAAAGCCATGTAATATGCATTACATGGCTTTTTCTCAAATTATCACAAACACGTAACCCGTAAACAAATAACACTTAAAATAAAAATAAGTAACTTATGATAATTGGAGGTTGTTATGAAAAAAGCTCTGCATTGGCTCGATGAATATCTGGAAGAATTTGTATTAGTCATCGGCTTGATCCTCATGACACTCATTATGGGCATCCAGGTCTTCTGCCGTTATGTCCTCGGCATGTCCCTTTCCTGGTCGGAAGAGCTCACCCGGTATATCTTTATCTGGTGCGGATTCTTAAGTGTCAGTTACTGCAGCAAAAAATGTCTTTCTATTAAAATCGAACAGTTTGTTGCTATTTTCCCGCGTAAAGGAAAAGCTCTTTTTAAAGTTGTAAACCATACATTCGAGCTTATTTTCTTTATTTATATGATTCCTTTTGCATGGTCTTATATGATGTCGGCCGTGCACAGCGGACAACTTTCACCCGCCTGTGGAATTCCGATGTACTATATACAGGCAGCTCCGTTAGTGTCTTTTGTCCTGGTCGCTTTCCGCGTCCTGCAACGCTGGATCATTGAATTCCGTATCGCCCGCGGCGAGAATGTCTTCGATCCTGCCCACCCGGAACGGAATACACCGGAATCATTTATTGAAGCGAATAAGGAGTAAGAACTATGCCTGTTGTTTTATTGTTTATTATATTTGTATTATTACTGATCATTGCGATCCCGGTGTCGATCACTCTGGGAATCGCTTCTGTACTGCCTTCCGTATTTGACCCGTCTTTCACAGTCGGTGCCAAATACCTGATCCGTGCCATGTTCAGCGGACTGGATTCTTTCCCGCTCCTTGCTGTTCCGATGTTCGTATTATCCGGAATCATCATGGCAAAGGGTGGTATTTCCCGAAAACTGTTTGACGTTTTCGCATATTTCTTCGGAAATTTCACAGCCGGTATGCCTTGTGCTGTTATCGTAACCTGCTTATTCTACGGTGCGATCTCCGGTTCCGCACCTGCAACGGTTGCAGCCGTTGGAAGTATGACGATCCCGATCCTGACTTCTCTTGGGTATGATCTCGTATTTTCCACATCGATCGTGGCTGTTGCCGGCGGACTTGGTGTTATCATACCGCCAAGTATTCCATTCATCATGTATGGTATGGCTTCCGGTGCTTCTGTCAGTGACCTGTTCCTGGCCGGTATCATCCCGGGAATCCTGATCGGACTTCTCCTGATGCTCTATGCTGTATATCACTGTATCCGCTTCGGAGAAGATAAAGAAAAAATCCATGCAGAGATCAAGATCCTGCATGATAAGGGTCTCTTAAAAGTATTAAAAGAAAGCTTTTTCGCGCTTTTAAGTCCTGTTATCATCCTCGGATGTATTTACAGTGGAATTGCTTCTCCTACCGAAGCTGCTGTTATCTCTGTATTTTACGCACTGATCATCAGTCTCTTCGTATATAGAAGTATCAAGATCAAAGACCTGTGGGCAATCCTCACGGAAGCGATCCGGACATTTACACCGATCCTGTTTATTCTTGCGGCATCGACTGCATTTTCAAGAGTCCTGACTCTGATGCAGGTACCGCAGACCGTGAGCGAATTCATCCTGAACAACTTCCACAGCAAGGTTGCCATCCTTCTGGTGATCAACCTGTTCCTGTTAATTGTCGGAATGGTTATGGACACTACACCGGCAATCCTGATCCTGTCACCGATCTTACTTCCTATTGTAGAAGCAATCGGCGTAGACCCAGTACAGTTTGGTGTCATCATGGTTGTAAACCTTGCGATTGGTTTCGTTACACCTCCGATTGGTGTTAATCTGTTCGTTGCAAGTTCGCTTACGGATGTGCCTGTTATGGAAATTGCAAAGAAAGCAATGCCTATGATCGGACTTTTCCTGGTTGCACTTCTTTTAATTACATTTATTCCGGCAATCTCGATCGGAATCTTATAGGAGGTATGAGAAGATGATATCAAAGAAAAATATGAAAAAATGCATTCCGGTTCTTCTCCTTACCATGACCCTTGGAATCGTCAGCACCGGCTGCGGTTCCAAAAATGAAGAGCAGCGTTATGCATGGCCGCTTGCGACTGCAAGTCCGAAAGATACCGTTACCCAGATCTTTGCCGAAAAATTTGCCGATGAAGTAAGTAAATTAAGTGACGGAGAGATGAAGATCCAGGTGTATCCAAACTCTACACTCGGCGGAGACCGTGACCTGCTGGAAAGCTGTTCGGACGGCGACATCCCGTTCATCGTACAGAACACAGCACCAGAAGTTTCCTTTATGAGTGATCTGGCTGTATTTGACCTTCCTTGTGTCTTTGATTCACTGGAACAATGCAGGGAAAAGATTGACGATCCTAAGTTTCATTCTCTGATCAGTAAGGTCTATACGGATGGCGGCTACCGCCTGCTTGGTATGGCCGACCAGGGCTTCCGTGTTACCAGCACGAACAAGAAGATTACGAATATCAATGATTTTAAAGGACTTAAGATCCGTACCATGGAAAACAGTTACCATCTGGCATTCTGGAATGCATTAGGTGCCAATCCGACTCCGATGACTTTCAGCGAAGTCTATATCGGACTCCAGCAGCATACGATCGATGCACAGGAGAATCCATATGAGGTTATCGTATCGAACAAGCTGTATGAGCAGCAGGATTATGTGGTAGAGACCAACCACCTGCCTCATCTGATCGCGCTGATCGCGAATGATGACTTTATCAAAGATCTTCCGAAAGACCAGCAGAAGATCATAAAGCAGGCCGCTGAAACAGCTACGGAATATGCACGTGAACAGTCTGATGAACGTATCGCTGATAAGATCAAGACGATCGAAGACAGCGGTACCGAGATCGTAACTCTTTCCGACGAGACGCGTGCGAACATCCGGAAGGCTTCTCAGGGCGTATATGATTCGATTAAGAAGAGCATTAACAAAGACATCTATGATGCTTATATGAGCGATATTGAGAAGTAGAAACAATATACATGTTGATCGTAAGGAGCTGCCATAAGGCAGCTCCTTTTGCGTTTATGGATGTATCAACAATATATCATCTTATTTACGTAATTTGCCTCTGGCTGCTTCTTTCGAATACATAGCAATGTAGAAAAAAGGAATGAGAAGATGTACCCTACTCATCTTCTCATTCCTTTTCTCTTTTATATGATTTTTACTATTATCTATTATTGGATGATTCTTATTGTCTGTCACCCCTGAATGCTTTGTCCGGCATGTATCCGCTTATGCTGTACAGGCATTCTGAAGAATCTCATTTAACGCATTTCCACTGCTTGTATGGCATCTTACAATCTGCGCATTACATTTTTCTGCTTCTGTTACTGCGCAGTGTACCATCTTATGAGATACTGTATTGGTAAATAAGATTAACAGATCGGGACTTCCGATCTTCTCACTTAAATTTCCTGACATCTGTGTGAATACTTTTGATTTGCATTTGTACTCTTTACAGATTTTTTTATACTGATGAACCATTCTGTCATGTCCGCCTACAATTACTACACTCATGTACTGCCTCCTTTTATGTAAGTATGTTGGTTAGCTTCATCTAACTAATATAATACACTATTTTCCCGAAAATGGAAGAGGGTATATTG
>JBNMJT010000043.1:0-17007 GCA_050873945.1 Dorea sp. | reverse complement strand
AGATACAGGCGGTGTGAGATCAGAAGCACAATACAATCCTTCGTCATCTGGCGTAAGTTTTCAAATACTTCCTGCTCCGTCTTTTTATCCAGTGCGGAAAATGGATCATCCAGGATCAGCACCGGCTTTTTATGATACAGCGTCCGGGCCAATGAAAGTCTCTGTGCCTGCCCTCCCGAGAGACGGACGCCGCCCGAACCGATCAGTGTCTCTGTCCCTTCTTCCATCTCTGCCACCTCTTTGTCAAAACAGACGGCTTTCAGATATGGCATGAGATCTTTTTCATCTCCCATCCGGATATTGTTCTCTATCGTATCATAAAAAAGTTTCGGATCATGCCCCATATACCCGACGATTCCGGCTCTGTTTTCTCCTTTCAGAGTCTGCAGTTCTTTTCCGTTAAACCGGATCGAACCGTCATATGGATACTCACACAGGAACGCCTTTCCAAGTGTCGATTTACCCGATGCGACAGTTCCTGTGATCCCGATGATTTCTCCCGGCGCTGCCGAAAAGCTGATATCATCTAATACCTTCTTCCCATCCGGGTATGTGAATGCCAGATGCTCCACCTGAATTTCTCCCGGTGCCTGACAACATTTCTTCTCTTCCTTCTTAGCAGGGTGCATCAGCGGACGGATTCGTTTCCACGAAACCTGTGCCTTATGTACCGCATTGAATAATTTAGCCGCACTCGAGGATTTTACCGACAGCTTGACAAAGCATGATAAAAATGTGGTAAATGCTGCGATGTTCCAGGAGCTCCATCCCGTTCCCAGTACATTTTTCTGTCCGAAATATAAGATGAATAGCACACCTGTCATCGAGATAATACGATACACCGGCGGCATCATCGTACTCCAGACATTCGCTTTTACTGCTGCCCTTTCATAGGCATCCAGATTCTTTTCATATGCAGATTTACGTTCACTCTCGCAACCGAATACCCTGTAAGTAATTGCATTTCCGGCACGGTCTAAGGTTGCCGCACTTAATATTCCGGACTGTTTTTTATAAGCTGCTCCGGTCCTCTGGACTACTGTTTTCATCTTTTCTGCGATCACGTAAGAAACCGGTGGAAAGATCATGCACAGAAGTGCCAGCCGCCAGTCATACCAGAACAGCATTCCGATATATGCCGCAAGCGCCACGCCTGTATCAAAAATCTCCGTTGTGAATTTGCGCATGCCTTCTGCACAATCATCTACATCGAGGATTGCCTTGGTCATGATGTCGCCTTCTCCTTCTTCCCTGAGACTTGGCCTGCTTTTTATCACCAGATTGCTATAAAGGATTCCTTTCATTCTGCGGTTGACATTGTTGGCAAACCGTCTTACATAAAAACGCTTGATGTATCTGCATCCCTGTACGATCAGAATAGCACAGACATATCCTAAGACCAGTATCAGCATACTTCGGAAATGTTCCGTGCCCTTCAAAATATTTACCAGACATCCCGTCATCTGCCCTTCGAACCATGGTCCTGCAAGAAGTCCCAGATTATATATAAGGCCGGATACTGCCACTGCCAGAAGTACTTTCCATTCTTTTCGAAAATAAGAAGCCAGCCGGTCGGACTGAAATGTATGTTTATCTTCCATCTTTCCATACCTCACAATTTGATTTTTCTATACCAGTCTTCGCCAAAAAGGTTGTACTATCAACTAACCAGATGATAGTACAACCTTTTTTACTCGTCAACCTGTAAAATTTTCATTTTCCCTTAATAAACGCTGCTACAATCTCCCTGTACTTTTCGTCTGTCACAAATTCTTTCTGTATTTGCTCGGCGACATACCCACCGTTTTCTTAAAGACCTTTGTGAAATAAAAGTAATCATGATATCCTGTTTTTTCCGCAATCATATCAATGGAAAGTTTTGAATCTGCCAGTAATTCTTTTGCCTTCTGAATTCTCTTTTCTGTTATGTACTCCGAAAAAGGAAGGCCCAGCTCTTCTTTAATCATAGAACTGATATAACCGGTACTGAATCCATATTTTTCCGCCAGCATTTGAAGTGTAATATTTTCTGTATAATGTTCACGGATTTCATTTACCATCTGCTTTACTACAGTAGAACTTGCTTCTTCTGCTCTCTCTTCACTGATCGATGCCGTTTTTTCATCCGATTCCGGTGCTCCATCCGTATCTTTTAACAGACGCTGTAAAATTTCGTTCAATTTTTCCTGTTCTACTGGTTTCAGCAGATAATCAAAAGCATCTAACTGTAATGCACGTCTGACATATTCAAAATCCGCATATCCACTGACAAACACAACCTTCGTCTGCAGTCCCTTTTCTTTCATCCGCTCCAGAAGTGATAACCCATCCAGCCCCGGCATACGAATATCAGACAACAGAACATCCGGTTTCTTATCCTCAAGTTCTTCTAATGTAGTTACTCCGTTTGTTGCTTCTCCAATCACCTGAAATGGCAGTCCTGATTTCTCAATCAGTTTTCTCAGGCCAAATAAAACCCATCTTTCATCATCTGCCAAAAACACCCTGTACATCTTTCTTCTCCTTTATCCCTCTGTCGGAACAGCAAATTTTAATTCTTTCTGTGGAATTTCTGCCGGAATCACTATGCGGATCTTTGTTCCTTCTCCTACTTTGCTCTGGATATCAAAGACCACATCTTCCCCGTAAAACAAATGTAATCTCTGATATATATTTGCTATTCCAATTCCTTTTTCCTTCTTATTCTCGCTTAATGTGCCTTTGATCTGCTCCAATTGTTCTTCCGGTATTCCACATCCGTTATCCTCCACACGGATTTCCAGATTATCTTCGCCACAAAATCCGACATGTACATACACTTCACCGCCATCCATTGTCTGTTCCAGACCATGAAAAACCGCATTTTCAACAAGAGGCTGCAATAAGAGCTTGATCACAGACTTTTCCTCAACACCCGGTTCCAGTTCTACTTCTATCTCTATCTTATCCATAAAACGGTATCCTATGATCTTACCATATTCATAAATGTATTCCACTTCCTGCTGGATCGTTACGATATTCTCAGCCTTACATGCAAACCGGAACACCTTAGACAGTGCCATAGAAATCTCTGCAATGTCCTCCACTTCATAATATAATGCCATATCCCGGATACATTCAAATGTATTATAAAGAAAATGAGGGTTGATCTGATTCCGGTATGCCAGTATCTGAATCTGTTTCTTCGCAATTTCAGCCTCGAAAATCTTTTTCTGCGACATCTGTTGCTGCTGATTCGCCTCATCGATCCGATCCAGCATCTGGTTCATACTTCGAACCACCGTTCCTATTTCATCCGTCCGTTTTGATTCCAGACGTTTTTCCGGATTTTTCGACAGATTCTGCATAAAATGATCAATCTTCCGGATAGGATCAATCAGACGCGTGAAACAAAATGCAATCAGAAAGATCATCATGATTGCCGTAATCAAAAATGTATAAAAAAGGATTTCCTCTATTCCGTCTGCATTCTGATACACTTCTTTTACCGGAATGCGGCTTACGATTCTCCAGCCATCAATTCCACTTTTCTGAATCTGCACATGATATTCTGACGATTCTGCAAGCATACTTTCAGTCATTTTTCCCTGTTCTTCCACTCCATCTGAAGCTACTATATAATTACGGCCATCAAGAAGATACAACCCGGTCTCCTGTGTTGCATGTGCATCTTCCAAAAGCTTATCCAGTCCGTCTGCATCCATCTGAAATGCGGCCATTCCAAGTAAAACCCCATAATTAGAACTGTCCAGATCATAAATAGGAAACTGTATCAGATACCATCCTTTTCCTCCCTGCGACAACCGCAGATTACCAAAATTCATTTTCGAAGGAAGCTCTACATCCATCTGGGACAGTTTATCAAGATGAGATCCCGATTCTTTTTCCAACACTGCGATCTGTTGTTTCCGTGAGTCATAGAGATAAATACTGCTGATATGCTCTTCCTGTTCCATTGCATTATGAAATACAAAATTCAGATCACTTTTTTTCAGTATCCGTTCCTTTGAATCTGCTTTCAGATAATTATATACCGTTGGTGAATACATGATCGTCGTCGCTACATTCTGAAATGTATTATAAAATTCCTCCGTTTTCTGTTCTACCTGATGCAGAATTTTTTCATTCATCTGAAGTGTGTTTTCCACGATCATATTTTTCTCATATCGGTTAATAACACGGTAACTCTCGGTCCATACCACCAGGATCAGAAGAATGATGATAACAAACTGCCACAGCAGACTGGTTCTGTATTTTGTTTTTTCATATAAAGCAACCTCTATTTATTGATTTTTTCCAGATCAATTCCCATTTCTTTTTCGTTTTCCTGAAATGTATGGTTTTTCTCTTCATCTACCTTATCAATTCCGTATGTCTGAAGTTCCTTACACATCTCCTCATAAGTGCTCTGAAACTCTGCATCAGATCCCGAAAGTACAACCCGTGATATCCATTTTTTCTTCAATGCCGTTATCTGTGTATCCAGATCCGACAGATCTTTGTCCTGAACCAGATCTGTAAAAGTTCCAAAAACAGATGTATCATAGATCACGGTCTGACTCTCTTTCCCAAAAGCACACCGGATGACTTCCATCTGTGCAGTTTTACTGTCTGGATCCGGTGGTGCAACCACACTCCTGTTCCATGCTGTATTAGAAAACATCCACCAGGCACTAAGTCCGTTCTGGCTGTAATCATCCCTTCGTCTGTTCTGCTCTGCTGTCAGACAAACCTGACCATCTTTATTTATCGAATAATCTTTGCCTTCATATCCGAATTCCCACTTCATCATTCCCTCGTCACTGGTCATATAATCCAGAAATTCTGCAATCTTTTCCGGATCCTGACAGTCCTTTGAAATGAAAGTCTGAAGCCACCCCGTATTCTCATGGAGATTTTTTCCCAGAACAGGGGTCTTTCCTTCCGAAGATAAAATTGCTCCGGAGGAAACCCATTCTGAGGCATTGATTTCTGTATTTGCAATATTTCCAATAAAGCATAAGACATTTCCGCCGGCAAGCTTTTCTTTGACTTCATCATTGATATAATTCATCTGTTCTGCCGGAAAATATCTTTTATAATACGCCTGGTTCAGGAAACTCAGCGCATGCCTGCTCTCTGACTGGAGCAGAATATCTTTGTAATTTCCATTTTCATCAATATGTTCTGCTCCAAATGTATTTTGAAGATATTTTAAAGTCGTATCCCAGTAAGTGGAGCCATCGATCAGCAACGGAACTATCTTCTGTCCATCTACCGTAATTTTTGAATTTACAGCCTTTTCCCAAGCCGCCATCACCTGTTCCTCTGTTTTCAGGTCATCTATTGAAATTCCCAGTTGTCCCAACAGATTCCGGTTCCATATGATTCCATTATTCTCGCTGTAATTTGTCAGATCCTCATAATACGCATCGCAGGGTTTCCATATCTTTCTCGCCTCTTCTGTATTGATATGAGACGGAAGTGAATACCATGCTCCATCCCTGCGGATCAAAGCTTTTTTCATATCTTTTGGAAATTTTGTCAGTAAATGTGAATCCGGACAATATTTCTTAAAAAATTCATCCAGTTTCCATACTTTTCCCGATGAAGTAAGCTGCCCGATCACGGTAGGATCTGTAACTGAAATAAAGTCCGGCAGTTCATCATTTACAAGCATCAGACTCAATTGTCTGTCTGCATCCTGCTGTGGAATTGTCGTCTTCAGTGCTACTCCGGTCGCAGACGTAATATCTCCCGTCACTGTTCCTTTCTCTGTTGTCCACACAGGTGAATGCCACCAGTCAACATCGCAGAACAATTCCGCCCATGTGGTTTCTTCCTGCTCCTTCTCCGTGTTCCCTGTTTTTGCCTCTTTAAGACCACATCCCCAGGTAAACGCTGCCAAAGCTGCAATAATTAAAACCAGCCACCTTTTACTCTTCATTTTTTCCCTCAATCTTTCATACTTTTTCCAAAATCCTTATCAAAAAGTATAGCATTTCCGTCTTTTTCCCGCAAGGTGGCCGGATTATCTGAAAGATAATATATTTTTTATAAAATCAGTTTTTCTTTTTTCTGTATAACACAGCACATATGCACAGGGATACCAGCCCCAGGCCTGCGTAAAACTCAACCGGTGCATGATCTCCGGTCTTTACATTTTTTCCCATCTTTGTTGCTTTCTCAGAATCTTTCTTCTTTGATTCCGGTGTTGACGGTATCTTCGGGATATCCGGTGTTGGTTCTTTCGGAATTTCGGTTATTTTGGGATACATTTCTACATATCTGGTTACTTCTCCTGCATCAATGCAGCATGGAACCACCACCAAAGTCGGAGACATCTGGTATTTTGCATGGGATTCCGCCTGTCTGATCAGATAGAGACCATCTGAAAGTCCTCTGAAAATGATTCTTCCGTCCTGTGATACACTTGCTGATGTTCCTTCTATATTCCTGGTTACTGCAAAACTATTTAACGTATCTGCCACTTTCTGCATCTCTTCTGCATCGTTCCATCGGAGAAGTGTTTCTGGATTTTCAGCGAAATCTTCTGTATATGAAAAAGTCTTCAGATCATATTCCGCAACCTTATACATTCTGATTTCCAACCCTGCTGCTTCTTTGGGAAAATGAAGCAGCAGGGTTCCTGCACTGTCTGCTCTTGCTGCCACACACGGCATAAAGAGCATCATAATTGCCGGCAATAAATATTTCCATATAGAGAATTTTATTTTCTTAACCATTTTTTCTCCACTCCTTCCACAAACCATATCAGCCATTCTTTTATTCTACGTCTTATTTTTTCTGCAAAATCGACGATTTTTTCCCAGAAAGTTTTCGGCTTTTCTATTCTGTGTTCCTGCTTTTCCGTATACGCTACCCGATGTCCACGCACCAGCAGCCGATGTGAATTCACGCCATATGGTGTACAGGTTACCAGCGTACATAAATCTTTTCCTTCTTCTATCTTCAAGTCATCAATTTCCTCCGGCAGGACAACCTTGATCTGGTCCACTTTATATGCCAGTGTTTCATTTAATATTTTCAGGAGAAAGATATCCCCCTTTTCCATCTGGTCCAAATTCGTAAACAATTTTGCGGACGGAAGACCTCTGTGTCCGGAAAGTACACAATGTGTACTGCTTCCTCCGACCGGTAGGGAGCTTCCTTCGATATGTCCGATTGCAACCTGCAGAATTGATTTATCTGTTCCATGATAAATCGGTAAGGAACATTTGATCTTCGGAATCTTAATATATCCCATGACTCCAGTTCCACCTATATTCAATAGAGAATAATACCTCTGTTTCTCATCCTCTGTCATGTTCCAGCAATTACCGTCTCTGGCAAGTTCGCGATTATATTCCTCTGCGTCCTGCCACATTCTGGTATATTCCTCTGTATCTAATTCTTTCACATCCTCTGTATACTCAGAAATAAGTCTGGACTGATGATACCTGTTCCAGTACTCACTGACAGTCGGATACAGCATTAAAGACAAACCTGTAAGCAAGATCAAAACCAGAATGATCGTAGATAAATGTTTTTTCATACAGCTCTCTCCTTACTGCTGTAAACAAGGGAGAGACTCTTCTCTCCCCTGATATACAGTTTTTTGTTTATGTTATCTTTATTTTACAATCGGCTCTGTTATAAGGAATGTCTGCGCTTCTTTACAATCAGAAGGATGCCTGCCCCGATTACAGCAATTCCTCCAATAAGATAGATAAGGATTGTACCCATACCACCTGTGCTTGGAAGAACGATTCCTTTTTGGTTCGTAACAGTAATTTTAAATGTACCGTTCTCTAATGTTATCTTATCATTGTTACTTGACCAGCTAATATTTCCACCTTCCAGTGCTGTTCCACCTTTCTGCTCTGCTTTGATTGTAAATTCAATTGGCTTAATTGTATTATAACCTTTTGGTGTCACGGTCTCTGTTAATGTATAGTTACCTGCGTCAAGTCCTGTAAACTGAATATAGCCATCTTTATCTACAAATGCTGTTACGCTCTTGTTTTTACCTGAAATTGTCTCGGCTGTTACAATTGTTTCTTTCTTATATTTTTTAGAAACATCTTCATACTTCGTCTGATCCATTCCTTCTGTCTCCGGATCATCTGTTGTATACGTACCATCTTTCAGTTTCCAGAATGTTCCCTCTGTTGACTCTACATAAGAATCTCCCGTTGTAAATTTAATTTTTGTAAGATTGCTTCCTGTCAGAGTGAATTCTGCCCCTGTCAGTTTATTTCCATCCTGATCTACTTTAATTACTTTGATCTCTGTTACATAAGTTTTGGTAACCCGGTCTGGGGTCCCGCCTGTTGGCACATTGGAACCAGGTGTACCTGGTTCTCCATCTCCTCTTCCGGACTGGTTCGGATTATTAGAGAATATCAACTTTACAGTATTGGTATTTGGTGTTGTTCCGATCACTGCATTTTCATTGACTGTTGCATTATACTTTACCGAAATTCCAGTTCCAGCCACATAGTTTTTAATGTTCTCAAATGCCAGTTTAAAAGAAGTTGTGCCATCTGTATTCTTTGTTACATAAACATAGTAATCTGTACCTTTTCCTAATGTTTTATCACCAACAGTCACCACGAATGAATTTTCATCTAATGTTAATCCTTTTGACAAGGTATCCTCTAATACGTAGTAGTAATATGTATATCCTTCATAATTCGGAACATTTCCAGTTACCTCATAATTAATTTCATCGCCAATTGCAGCTGTATCTGTCTTCTTATAATTCCCATCAATTGCTGCATTCTTATCCGTATCAATGATCTTTTTGTCAATTTCCGGCGTCTCCGTCTTTGGTTCCATGGTTGTCGGTCCTGCTACTGCTACGAGATAGCGGGAAATAGAATCTGAACTATTGGAACCTTCTGTTCTCTCATCTGTTACAACATAGTAACCTTCTGCAACTGTAATCTCTTTATCACTTCCATCACCGGCTATCGTCTGAACTTCGTTACCGCCTTCTATATATTTATAAGCGGCATTTCCCAGTTCACCACCTGTCTTATCTTTCAGATCTGTAATGATACTCTCTGCGGTTACTCCTGTTTTCGTTACAGAACTTCCAACTTCAACATTCGCCAGTGTTCCATTCCCATTCTTCAGATTAGATACATCACCGGTTAATAACTGATACACCTTATAGGTATGTCCATTTGTTGTCTTAATTGTCAGTGTCGTATTTCCTGCTGCAAAAGTAACCATTCCCATTGCCAGAGCCATTACCATGCTCAGCAGTAATGCCATTACTTTCTTCATGTTCTTTCTCATCTACTTTATCTCCTTTCTCTTTTTTCGCTTCAGGCTATATCCATATAACAATCCTGCTATAAATATCAATGCACCGCCAAGTATGAACGTTCCGATACCGTTTCCGCCGGTTCCCGGCATAATGAAACCATGGGTATTCGATACCGTCAGCTTCACAGTAACATTATCTTTCTGCTTCTCAAGAATTACATCTTCCGGCGTACCATCTGCCAGTTTGATGTCCACTTTATCCTTATCTGCATCGTTACCATAACTGATTGTAAAATATATCGGTTCTTTCAGAAGATTATATCCGGCTGCTGCTTTTGTTTCCGTCAGACGGTAATTTCCTTCTTGCAGTCCATTAAAATTATCCCCGGAAATCTGTCCCTTCTCATCCGTTTTTCCAGTTGCAACCTGCTTCCATTTACCTGTTTCAATCTGCCTCTCCAGCTTAAATTCTACACCTGCAAGCGGTTGATTTTTATCTTCTGCATCAATTTTCAGAAGTTCCAGATTCAGAAGTTTGTAGTTAATGATCGTTGCTTTATTGTCAGTATAATGATCACTCTCATCCTGCACATTCTTCACTGCAATCTTCTGATTTTTTCCATCCAGAATCGTGATTGTTCCATCTCCTGCAACTGTAATCTTCCATGGTTCACCCGGTTTGTAAATTCCATCTTTACCAACCGTTTCATATAAAAGATAATTTCCCGGGAACAGATCATCAAATGTTACCAGACCTTCTTCATCCGTTGTTTTCTTAGCAAGTACTTCCCCGATTTTTTTCCATTTATCGTTGCTCTGATACAGCTCAAACGCTATATCTTTCAACTTCGTTCTATTATCAGAAAGATCTGCACTTTCTTTTGTGATGCTGAGTCTCCCGGCTTTCTTATTTTCTACCCGTATTGAAACACTGATATCACTTGCCGGCACTGCCCATACCTTCGTTCCATCTGCCAGCGTCAGTTCCTCTGGTTCCAATTTCGTTCCGTCTGTATTGTTATAGTACTGAATCACATACCCCGGAGGCGAACCTGATTCTGCTACATAATAGCTATATGTCTCATCTGAATCTATACTATTGGATCTTATATTCAGCTTTCCCCACCGGCAGCTCCATTTATTGGATTGGTTTAGCTCTACTTTTCCAGATTGCTTATCTGTATCTACCAGTGAATCTCCTGCATACTGTACACCAATATCTGCCGGATCTGTTACTTTTGCTATTCCGGTTTTATTTGAAACCTGATACAGTGTCATGTCAATCTTATCATCTTGATGGTTTTCTGCTCCATCTGACCATTCTTTCTTCACCTCAACATTCTTATTATTTACAAAGTTGAATGTAATTCGAAGATTGGACTGATCAAGACCACGCTCCATGTAATAAACCTTGATTTTATATTCTTTATAAGACTGATAATCATCCACATCAATTCCCAGATTTTTCAGTGAATCTGACCAGATATAAGAAGAATACTTGTCAATGATAGACTGTACTCCTCCTGACTCTGCCATCTTGATAAAATCATCTTTTCCCATTGCCGTCGCCGTACCTGAATTTTCTCCAAGTGCGCTCCAGTTTCCACTTGTTGCCACAAGTCCGGTCGTAAAATCAATTGCCCCCGAAACAGCACCATGACTTCCACCTATATCCAATACCAGATGCTGTACGCCGTCCGGTCCTTCCAGAAATACCCATACGTCATCATCACCGGAAAACGTAAATACTGTATTCGTCTCTTTTCCATCATTCTTTACTGTTGTCCGGTTCTCTGTCAACGCAAAAGGCACCTCAATCACAGAGCCAAACATATAATCCAGATTCTGCACTGCATTATATCCATGCGTTCCCGTTGAATTAAACGGGAAGAAATAATTATACTCGCCGTATTTAACCGGTTTCTTTGTCTGCTCCAGGAAATATTTTCCGCTTGTGCTATCCTTTTTCATCTGCAGAGCATATTTGTCTTCACTGCTGTCAAAGGTCCAATATCCACTGGATGACATTTCAAACGGAAATGCAATATTCTGATAAACGGATGCAAACTGCGTCTTTTCCTCATTATCTCCAAGCAGATAATCTGCATCAAAATACGGAACTGTAAGATTGCTGTTTGTCAGTTTCAGTCCTGACTGATCCAGTGTCGTCGTGGACAGCAGTCCTTTATTTGGGAAAAAGCACTTGCCTGGCCAGTTGTAGTTATTTTGGCCCCTGAAAATCCGTTTCCACCTGCAAGCTTTCCATCATATCCTCTCAGTTTTCCCCTCAGATCAGTATTCCCTATCAACATTCTCGCCCCGCCAAAATACAGCGGTTTCACACTCGTCTCCTCTTTATAATAGCGGTCAAGTGCCAGATTCCATGAATACAATGGCTGATCATTATATTCATCTTCACTTGTTTTCTGACTCTCTGAAAGCTTCTTTCCATTCAGTTCATAATCCGAATAATAATCAAAGAAACTTGAATTCCCATAATACAGATCTTTACTTCTCGTAAATGTTCCTTCTGGAACCTCTACACTTTCCTGCCCTATGTTATTGACTGCATTCACATCTGCCCAGTGTCCATTCAATACCGTACCTGATGTATCCAGCTGGTAAACCATCGGATTTCCATAATAACAATTCTTAGAAGGATCGTCCGGTATCTTCTGCTGGTCACTCGTCCGATAGCCTGTCGGATATGTTATGATACGCCTGTATCCTTTATACCATCCACGAAACTTAATATTTTCTGCCGTTTCCGGAACTGTTGCTTTCCAGAGACTTACATAAGAAACCTGTTTCCCCAGTCCTTCATTTGCATCTACCTTCGACATAGAACACCAGGTTTTCCCATTGTCATAAGAATAATATAATCCAATCTCTTCTGTTCCATTTGCATCCAGCCCGTCCGACGTATCAGGCTCCACACCCTCCAGTCTGGAAAGTGCATTGTCAAAATACAGTGTTTTTGAAAACTCCTCTGCCTCCGATGGCTGAACTGCGGAATTTCTGATCTCTGCTTCTGTCATTGCATAATTGTATATACTGTATTCATCAATATAGCCTTTATAATATTCTCCATTCTGCCAGTTTGCCTTACCAATCTGAAGAATGCTGCTATCTCCCAGCACATCGGTCAATGCATACGGATTGTCCTCTTCTGCTTTCTTCTCACCATCTATGTAAATGCTGACCTTATAGTTTCTGGATCCTGTCTGCTCGTTTTCTGTCTGTTCCGTTGATGTCTCCCCGGCAGAAAATACTGCTACAATATGATGCCATCCATCTGTCGCCTTATCAGCCGATGCATTCTGCGAATCAGGACGACTGCCTGAATTGTGGAATCGCTGGGCACACACTTTATTTTCTTTTGTTTCGTATACTCCAAGATACCTCTCGTAAGAATATTTCGGTGCGTCTGCACTTGCAGCTGCATAAAATCCCCAGTTTGTTCTCTCGTCCGTTGGTCTGCTATAATAGGATACCGTAAGTTCATTCACACCAGTTAAAAGGCTGTTTCCATCTTCTTTCGTAACCTTAAGTGCCGAATTTCCCGTACCGTCCAGATACAGCGCTCTTCCATGATAGCCATTGTCTGACAAAATCACAGATTTAGAAGAATCTATCACGTCTGCTTTTGCTCCCAATCCCTGCAATCCCTGTTCACTGTCGTCAAAATTGAAGCTTGCAATACATTTCTTCTCATTCTCTTCTGTATTGGTTACGTCTTCTTCATTTTCCATTTCGTTTTCCGTAACCGCAGGCTCTGCCGTATTTGGTTCTTTTGTTTCTGGTTCTTCCGCTGTCGATTCCCCGGGGTTCTGTTTTTCTGTTACCGTTTCTTCTGTTTTCTGTTCTTCTGTTGCTGGTTTCTCACTCTCTGCATTTTCATCTGATAATACAAACGACTCTGCATCATCTGCAAATGCCATAACGGAACTGTATCTGCTTCCTGCAGAACAAATCATCGTCCCCGCCAGCAACACTGCCAGAAGTCTTTTGCCTCGTCTCATCCTTAAATGCCTCCATGCTATTTCAAAAGATTTTTTATTCAATATGCTATTTTTCTGCGCGTAAGTATAATAAATTTTGTTTTAAATTTCCATGTAATTTCTTTGCTATTTTGGTACTTTCTTTGATTTTGATTCTTTTTTTATAAAAAAAGAAAAGGCACAGAAGCATTTTATCTGCTCTGTACCTTTTCTGTGCTTTTTTCGATGCTATACTAAGAATGCAATAAGAGTTTCTACAGCTTCCACTCCGCCGAAGCCGTCTGCAGCTTCACAAGCCGTGCATATAATCCATTCTTTTTCATCAGCATCTCATGTGTTCCGCTTTCCGCAACAACACCGTCGTCCAGCACAATGATCTGATCTGCGTTCTCTACCGTTCTCATCCTGTGTGCGATCACAAGAACGGTCTTTCCTTTGACCAGACGCGAGATTGCTTCCTGGATCTCCGTCTCATTATCCACATCCAGAGATGCGGTTGCTTCGTCCAGTAAGATCACCGATGCATCTTTCAGAAGCGCACGGGCGATCGACAGACGCTGGCATTCCCCACCGGAAAGTGTAGAACCATTTTCTCCGATCACGGTCTGATAGCCATCCGGAAGCTTCTCGATGAAGTCGTGGCATCTTGCGGCTTTTGCTGCTGCGATCACCTCTGCATCTGTCGCATTCTTTCGTCCGACACGGATATTTTCCATCACAGTGTTATTGAACAGTACAACATTCTGGAATACAACAGAAAAGTCTTTCATCATTGCTACAGAATCAATCGGTGCAATATCTGTTCCGCCTAAGCGGATCGTACCGCCTTCTACATCGTAAAATCCCGCTGCCAGATTGGCCACCGTACTCTTTCCTCCGCCGGATGGTCCGACAAGTGCTGTCACCTGTCCCTGCTTAGCCGTAAAGGATACATCTCTTAATACTGGTTTTCCAGGCTCATAAGAGAATTTTACATGGTCAAATGTAATGTCATAGCCATTGGTCTGATAGTCTGTTTCTTTCTTCTCTTCCTTATAATTCTGAATCTCTTTCAGGCGTTTTACCTGCAGATCCACTGCAAAAAGTTCGGACATATTTGCCATCGCACCGGAAAGCGGATCATACAGTCTGGATGCCGCGATCAGAAATAAGATATATGTAAATAAATTCGTCTCGCCGTGAAGCATCAGTGTATTTCCCACTACGATTACCGTTGCAAGTCCCAGACGTAAGAACATCTGTCCTGCCGTTACAAGGCTTCCGGATACCATCTCGGATGAGATCTGTGCTTTTTCTGCTTCATCCATGATCCGATCCAGTTTCTGAAGATATCGTTCTTCCTGATTGCAGGCTTTGATATCCTGTACCGTCTCCAGACATTCCTGTATTCCGTCTGCCAGTGCAAGTTTTGCCTCAATGTGTTTCTGTCCTAATTTTTCCTGCCATTTTCTCGACAAAATCACGATTGCAAATGCAGCCGGTGCTACCCAGAGAAGTGCCAGTCCCATTCTCCAGTCATAGATCAGAAGTGCGATACACACGATTGCAGTGGAGATCACAGATCCCCAGAACTGTGGTACTGTGTGGGAAAATGCATGCTCAAATCCAGAGCAGTCACCCATGATCGTACTGGTCAGATCTGAAAGATCACGCTGCTGGAAAAATCGTATCGGCATGGTTCTTAACTTTTCTGCCAGTGTAATTCTGCGGCGCTCGCTCTCTTCATAAGTTCCCATATAGGTAACCGTATACTGAAGGTAATGCATGATAAATATCACAACCAGGATTACAATTCCAATCACCACATACTTTACCATACTGCCGGCTGCTTTGCCGTCTCCAAGCAATGGATTCAAAAATGCATTTAACACACATGCAAGCAGTGCAACCGGAAGCATCAGGCTGATATAAGCCAATACGGAATATACGATTCCTTTGACCAGGTCTTTCGCACCCTGATCACTTAATGCATATTTTTCCTGAAAATATTTCATCTTATTTTGCCTCCTTTTCCACTTTCCAGTGAATGGATGTCTGGTAATCCTTCCACATGGATGCATATCGTCCATTCTGTGCAAGCAGAGATTCATGTGTTCCCCGCTCAATGATCCTTCCCTGATCGAATACAAGGATCATGTCTGCATCCTGAATGGTTGAAAGGCGGTGTGCGATCATAAGTACCGTCTTGCCCTTCGTCAGTTTTTCGAATGCGAGCTGGATCTGATGTTCATTTTCCGCGTCCGCAAATGCAGTTGCCTCATCTAAGATGACAATCGGTGCATCTTTCAAAACGGCTCTTGCCAGTGCCATCCGCTGGTTCTCGCCACCGGATAAATAAGTTCCGCCGTTACCTACGATGCTGTCTAATCCATCCGGCAGACGTTCAATAATCTCTTTACACTGTGCAGCTTCGATAGCATGCAATACTTCTTCTCTTGTTGCTTCCGGCCTTGCGGCACGGACATTTTCCAGTAAGGTGTCTTTGAATAACTTCGTATTCTGGAACACAAATGCGATTCTGTCCATCAACGTACGCTTTTCAATCTGTCTGACATCCACGCCGCCTACTAAAATCTTTCCTTCTGTTACATCATAGAATCTCGGGATTAGTTTTGCTGCTGTTGATTTTCCACTTCCGGAAGCTCCCACAAGTGCCACCGTCTTTCCGGCAGGAATGTCAAATGTAACGGATGCATCTTCTGGCTGTTCTGCTTTTTCCGGGTCTGCCAGTGGTTCTTCTTTTAATACTGCTTCGATACGTGTTACAGCGCTTTTGGCTGCCATCAGCTGCTCACCTGCGAACATGACACGGTTCATCATTGTAGTGCAGATTGGTGTGAACAGACTGTAGAATAAGAAATCCAGAATCACATCCTGATAAGCCGCCTGTCCGCTTACACCTGCAAGGATCATGCCTGCCACCGGGATCAGTAAGATAAATGTTCCGTTCAATGCTACATTGAATCCAGTCAGAGGGATACGGCACTTGAGTGCATAACTGGAAGCATATTTTTCGTATTCTTCAATTGCTGCATGGAAGTTTTTAAATGAATATACCGTCTGCTGGAATACTTTTACAACCGGAATACCTCTGATGTATTCGACTGCTTCTTTATTCATTGTCTCCAGTGCTGTCATGTAGCCTTCCATGAATCCGGCGTTATCCCCGCCCATCATCTGCTTTAAGAATACAACACTGATTGCCAGTGGTACCAGACAGCAAAGTCCAAGTCTCCAGTCAAACACGAAAATCAGCACCAGTACAGCGATCGGCATCACAACCGCACCAGTCAGGTCCGGGAGCTGATGTGCCAGGAATGCTTCGGTAAGTCCGGCATTGTCATCGATGACTTTACGAAGACGTCCGCTTCCATTGGCTCCAAAGTAGCCAAGCGGCAATGTCACCACGTGGTGCATGGCTGCTTTTTTCATATTGGTTGCGGTACGGAATGCTGCCAGGTGAGAACAACAAAGTCCGATAAAATACAGTAAGATACTAAGTACGGAAAATCCTGCTGCCCACCATGCATAGGACGTACTATGTGCAGCAAGGCTGATGTCTCCTGCCACCAGTGCATTCAACATATCCCGTACAACAAACCAGATACAGACAAATGGGATCATCGACAGGATCGTACTGAGTCCCGCAAGGATCATTCCCAGAATTGTAAGCCAGTGCCGGTTGCCGGCGAACTTAAACATTCTGGATATCTCTGAATCTTTTTTCATGATCGTCTCTCCTCCTTCTTGT
>JBNMJT010000042.1:0-17164 GCA_050873945.1 Dorea sp. | reverse complement strand
TCTGCGTTAGGTATTCAAAATTTGACTGTTTGAGGCGAATGCCGAGTTTCAAATTTTGAATGCCTGCTTTTAGCAGAATTTTGCCCCTTTAGTATTACCCGCCGACGGAACCTGAACAGGAAAGGATTCCTAACTTTTATTCCGGTCCGGGTAGCCGACAGCCTGATGAATTAAATACCAAATCACCGCATAAATTCATTAATCACATGCAGCACCCCATCCTCATCATTCGACTTCGTAATATAATCCGCCGTCTCCCGCACCGCAGGCTGGGCATTTGCCATAGCCACGCCGAGACCGGCGGTTTCGATCATTGTCAGATCATTATATCCGTCTCCGCAGCAGATCATCTGGTCTGTAGTCAGTCCGATGCTGGTTAAGAGTTTCAACAGAGAATGAGCTTTATCAATTCCTGCCGGCATGACTTCTACGAAGAATGGATCCGAACAGTAGACAGACAGGTAAGAATGGAACTTTTTGCTTAGTTCTTTTCGTATCTGATCTAACACTGCAGGATCGCCGGTCACAAGGAATTTGTTCAGATCATCCGGGATGACATCCAGAAAATTCTCACTGGCGTCAACAACCGGCATCTGATTAATTCTGGATTCCAGTTCCGTATATTGGTTGGATTTTATACCGGATAAGATATGTTCCGGTGCATAAGTCAGGATATCCACTTCCTGATCGGCATATTTTCGGACTGTTTCATAGATCCCATTGATACAGTCAGCTGGAAGAATCTTGTTGTAGATCGCTTCTTTTGTACGGCAGTCTGTAATACGTCCACCGTTAAAGGAAAGGATATAACTTCCGTAATCTTCCAGATGGAGCTGCTCTGCCAGTGGCATAACACCCTGTGTCGGACGTCCGCTGGCGAGTACAACTTTTTTACCGGCCTCCTGGATCTCGATCAGAGCTTCCAGGGTCGGCTGTGTAATTTCTTTTTTGGAGTTGGTAAGAGTTCCGTCCAGATCAAGGGCGAGAATCTGATAATCCATAAATACGTTCTCCTTATATTATAGTTCTTTCAGAACATAATTCTCTGAATCAAAATTTTCCAGAGCAAAAATTTCCTGATTATAATTCTTCCAGAGCGTGAACAATCTGTGGGAAATTCATTCCGTGGGAAGCCTTTACCAGAACATTGTCCCCGTCTTTGATGATGTCAGGCATAGCCTGGATGAAGCTTTCATTATCTGCGAACCAGAGTGCTTCGGTATTGGTACCCTTAGATGCTTCTTCTACCAGAGAGCGTGTCAGGTCACCAATTCCGCAGACGAGGTCCACATTCTGCTCCGCTGCATAAGTACCGACTTCTGCGTGAAGTGCTTCAGCAGTGTCACCAAGCTCTCCCATATTTCCAAGAACTGCAACCTTACGTCCGATCGCCATGTTAAGGACATCGATGGAAGCTTTCATAGAGATTGGGTTGGCATTGTAGCAGTCATCTAAGATGATCATATGGTCAGTTTCGATGATGTGGTTACGTCCCGGGATAGAAGGCAGGGATTCGATACCGGTCTTGATCTCATCGGCAGTCAGTCCCAGTGTATATCCGACAGCAGCACCTGCAACCGCATTGCTTACCATATGGATGCCAGGTACAGGAACCAGACAGTCAAATGAAGTACCATCTTTTAATGTGATCGTGCAGGAAGTTCCGCGAAGTCCCTGTGGTTCGATGTTATCGGCACGGAATGCACAGTTGTCTCCCATTCCGAAGAAGACAGGGGCTACACCTTTTACCGGACTCATCTTTGACAGCAGGTCGTCGTCACCGTTCAGGATGATGGAACCACCGTTCTTCATATCCTGGATCATCTGTGATTTTTCCTGAAGGATTCCCTCTCTTGTCTTGAAGAACTCCAGATGTGCGATACCGATATTGGTGATTACACAGATGTCAGGGCTGGATACAGATGAGAGACGGCGCATCTCACCGAAATGGTTGACACCCATCTCAAGGACAGCAACTTCGGTGTCTTCCGGCATATCGAAGATCGTGATCGGAAGTCCCCATTCGTTATTAAAGTTACCAAGTGTTTTATGTACATGATATTTCTGAGCCAGAACAGAGGCGATCATCTCTTTGGTGCTGGTCTTTCCGACACTTCCGGTGATTCCGACAACCTTCATGTCGAAAGAATCACGGTAAAGCTTGGCAATGTCAAGCAGTGCCTGTCCTGTGGATTCTACCAGGATATAAGGGAAATCCGTCTCACCGAGATCTTCGTGGGATACGACGCACATAGCACCGGCTTTTACGGTATCCGGGATGAATTTGTGTGCGTTGACACGTTCTCCGTCAATGGCAACGAATAAGTAACCAGGCTGCACCTTCCGGCTGTCGATTACGACGCCGGATACTTCCTGGCTGAGAATACTTTCATCGCCGTGGAAAGTACCTCTGCAGGCTCTGGTTATATTTTCAATCGAAAGATTTTTCATGGATCTGCATCCTCCTCCTTAATAGCGGGCTTTCATGGATTCCTGAATGATAGCCTCGCAAAGTTCACTGTATTCATATCCGGCAGCCTTTGCAGCTTTCGGAAGAAGGCTTGCTGCTGTCATTCCCGGAAGGGCGTTCATTTCCAGACAGTAGAATTCACCGTCTGCATCAGATACGATAAAGTCTGCACGGGAGTACACATCCATGCGGAGTGCTTCAAATGCACGTTCACCGGCACGCTGGATCAATTCCTGTGTCTCTTCATCGAGAGATACAGGAGGGCAGATCTCGGAAGCACCGCCTGCCTGATATTTGTTCGCATAATCGAAGAGTCCGTCCTTTGGAACGATCTCAACGAGCGGAAGGGCTTTTCCTGCAAGGATACCGCAGGCAAATTCACGTCCTTTGATAAATGGTTCGATGACAACTTCGTCTGTATTGTCTACATCGAAAGATTTGTGAATCGCATCGTAATATTCCTCTTCTGTGTGACAGATGTATACACCGATACTAGATCCGTTTGAGCATGGCTTTACAACCAGTGGAAGGTAGTAGCCGAGTTCATCCAGACGGGTATCTTTTGTCTTTGCTGTCAGGGAAGTTCCTCTTGGAGTCGGAACACCGCTGGTCTTGAAGATCTGCTTTGTGACCAGTTTGTTCATGGACAGTGTACATCCAAGAGAGTTTGGTCCTGTATATTTGATTCCCAGGTTGTCGAAGGTTGCCTGGAGCTTTCCGTTTTCACCAATAGAACCGTGCAGGGCCATGAATGTGATATCGGCCATCTGGCAGAGTTCAATGACGTTTGGTCCGATCTCGGAAGGTGACTGATCCGGACGTGACTTGCGCAGTGCATCCAGGTCCGGTACAGATGTGGAGATTCCCTTGGAAATCTCAAGTCCGCCGTCCGGACGGTCGAATACTTCTTCTAATTTATCAGAATCGCATGGAAGGCCGAAGAACACATCCAGAAGGAATGCCTGATGTCCCATCTCACGGAGTGTTTTACAGATTCCGGCTCCTGAAAGTAAGGATACATCTCTTTCCGGACTGAGTCCGCCTGCTAATACTATAATTTTCATGATCAATAAGTCCTCCTTTAATCTGTCATATTCATCTGATCAAGCAGTGATTTTTTAACATCGTAGAGTTTCTGGGAAAGGTCCACGTAAACTCTGTGTGGGTAGAAGAGACGTTTGGTCTCATCCCATAAAGTATCTTTCTCTTCACGGCAGTATGCTGCAATCTCTTTTAATGAAGGAGATTTGTAGAGGCATTCGCCGTTCTTGAAGACTGGTACGAGAATCTCACGTACGGTATAAGTGCCGCCGGCAAGCTTGGTCTTTTTCCATGTCTCCAGCGGGTCGAAGAGAAGCAGATCCTGTTCCGGATCAATGACTTCATCGGTAAAGCAGATGAGATCTGCTTTGATCTTGCCGCTTTCCTTTTCGTAGATACGGTAGATCGTCTTATTGCCAGGGTTGGTGATCTTCTCTGTATTTTCAGATATTTTTATCTTAGGAACGAATTCGCCTTCTGCATTCTGGATGGCGGCAAGCTTGTACACACCTCCGAATGAAGGACAGTCCTTGGATGTGATCAGGTTGGTACCGACACCCCAGGAATCGATGGCGGCACCCTGCATCTTCAGATCGTGGAGAAGGAACTCGTCCAGATCGTTGGAAGCGCAGATGGTAGCCTCCGGGAATCCGGCATCGTCTAACATCTTTCTGGCTTCTTTTGACAGATATGCAAGGTCACCGCTGTCCAGGCGGATTCCGTATTTGATCAGTGGTTTTCCGGCATCTTTGAATTCCTGGAATACGCGGATGGCATTCGGAACACCGGATTTTAATGTATCATATGTGTCAACTAAGAGTGTACAGTTGTCCGGATACATCTCTGCGTAAGTTTTAAATGCAGTGTATTCATCCGGGAAGCTCATGATCCAGCTGTGTGCGTGGGTTCCCATAACAGGAACGTCAAACATCTGTCCGGCAAGTACATTGGAAGTGCCGACGCATCCGCCGATCATCGCGGCTCTTGCTCCGTATAATCCGGCATCCGGTCCCTGTGCACGGCGCAGACCGAATTCCATGATACCGTCACCGTTGGCTGCGAATACGATACGGGAAGTCTTGGTTGCGATCAGCGACTGGTGGTTGATGATATTCAGGATCGCTGTCTCGACAAGCTGAGCTTCCATAATAGGAGCAACTACTTTCAGAAGAGGCTCCTTCGGAAATACGACCGTTCCTTCCGGGATGGCATAGATGTCACCACTGAAGTGGAAGCCGCTCAGATAATGAAGGAAATCTTCTTTGAAGATTCCAAGACCTCTTAAATAATCCACGTCCTCATAAGTAAAATGCAGATTCTTTATATAATCGATTACCTGATCAAGACCTGCACATACGGAATATCCATTGTTGCAAGGGTTCTGACGGAAAAATACATCGAAGATGACCTTTTCGTTCTGCCCTTTTTCATAATATCCTTGCATCATAGTAAGTTCGTACAGATCCGTCAGCAAGGTAAGATTGCGTTTGTTCATTTTCAAACTCCTTTTTACTGCTGTTTGCAGTACTTTTCTTTTTTAGTTATACCGTTTTATTATAGCACTTAAGGGGATAAATGTAAAAGAAAAAAACAGGCACTATACAAGTGCCTGATTCTTATGAATGGTCTCACTGATGATGTTGCTGCAATATTCTCCGATACGCTTTTTCTCATCTTTGTCAAGCTCTTTCGGATAGATCGGTTTGCCATATTCCAGAATGACATGAGTCTTCTTGATAAATGGCATATGTCCTTCGAAGATATCGCAGGTATTATTCAGACTCATCGGTACGATCGGACATCCGGTCTTCTCTGCAATCTTAAAGGATCCGTTGTGGAACGGAAGTAAAGATAATTCTTCGCCTTTATTCCGGGTTCCTTCCGGGAAGATACAGATGGAGACGCCGTGTTTTACATAGTCGATGGCCTGCAGGATCGTCTTTAAGCCTTCTTTCGGATTCTCCCTGTCAAGGAAGAGGCAGTAGAGACGTTTCATCCAGGTACGCAGAAGCGGAATGGAAAGCATCTCTTTCTTTGCAATATAACCGGTCAGGTTCTTACATCTTGCGTAGGTGATCACAATGTCAAAGTAACTTCTGTGATTTCCGATAAAAAGAACCGGTTCATCCGGAACATTTTCTTCTCCGATGACGGTAAGTTCGATGCCGGCAAGCCGGATGATCACTTTGAATGCCCACTGGACGATCCGAAGACTGGAATAGTCCATCGTTTTTTTGCTGACTTTTCCGATCAGCCATTCAATCCCGAGAACCGGAATACCGATGATCAGGAATAAGATCACGAATAAGGCAACTGGTATAATTCTCATAATGAATACTCCTTTTTGTTCTGGTTCTCTTATCATAGCATAAAATCCGCATTTTTTACACCCATAGTGTGTAAGATAGTAGAGAGAAAATAGAAGTGTGTTACTGCCTGTATGTTGTGCAGACAGTAACGGAAGTGTCAGAAAGAAGGACGCATTGAAAGAAATAAAAATGCTCTTAACTGTGATCGCAGGGACCGTACTGCTTTCCGGCTGTGGTTTTGGCACGATAGAAGAACAGAAAACAGGAGATGTCAGATATGAGATCGTAAAGAAAGAAGAGATTCCGGGGCAGCTGAAAGAAGAAATCAAAGAAGCAGAGAAGTCGGAAATGTGGATCAGCTATGCAGATACGGGCAGGGAAGAAAAAGGCCTGTATGTGGTGCGCGGTTACGGAACACAGCAGACGACCGGTTACAGCATCGAAGTGAATGCATGTTATGAGACGGCCAATACAGTGGTCGTCGGTACGACACTTCAGGGGCCGCAGAAACGAGAAAAGATACATAAGAAAAAGACATATCCATATATTGTCATAAAGATGCCATACACAGAAAAAGAGATCATATATGAATAAAAGGTGTCGCAAAAGGAGGCAGAAAAAAGTAATGGAATATCAGAAAAAAGAGATCCGTACATTTCAAAGCGGCAGGACGGTCAGTGACCAGTTCTATATTGATGGGGACTATAACGTCCCGGATGCAAAACGGGATGTGGGAAAGGTCATATTAAGCGACGGCGTACTGCGGGTAGAGGAGATGAAACAGATAGAGAGCTATCTGAAGGTATCTGGAAAACTGGAGTTTAAAGTCCTGTATATGGCAGATGAGATGGTTCCGGCACCGGCAAGTCTGGAGGGACGGATCCCGTTTGAAGAGATGATCTATCTGGAACAGGAACCGGAAGGAAATCTGGTGCTTAAGACGGCAGATGTCGAGCTCACCGTAACGGTGATCCATTCAAGAAAACTGAACATCAAGACACTGGCAGAGATTACGATCGGAACGGAGAAATGTACCGGCGAAGAGATCACAACCGACGTGGAAGGGGAGATCCCGGTATTTAAGAAAATGAAAGAAGAAGAGCTGTTAAAAGTATTTGCCACAGGAAAAGATACCTACAGGATCAAAGAAGAGATCGCATTAAGCGGCACAAAGGAGAATATCGGCACGCTTTTGTGGACGGATGTGACGGGTGGAAAAGCGGATACTCAGATCGGGACGGATGAGCTGCTGATCCAGGGCGAGCTGAATGTATTCTGCCTGTATGAAACGGTAGAAGGAAAGACAGACTGGATAAGCCGGACGGTTCCGTATGAAGGCCGGATCGAATGCATGGGAGTGGTGCCCGGAATGTATCATCAGGCAGAATTACATCTTGCGGATATTAATATAGAACCACGGATGGATGAGAACGGTGAGATGCGTATCCTTGGCATCGAGGCGACGCTGGAAGTCCGTCTGGTCGTCTATGAAGAAGAAAAGATCCAGATACTGGAAGATCTGTATATGCTGGACCATATCTGCATCCCGGAGGTAAAAGAAAAGCGCTTCTTCCGGTTAAAACTCCAGAACCATTCCAAATGCAGGATCAGCGAAGAATTAACACTGCCGGAACTGAAAGATGATATCCTGCAGATTTGCCACTGCAAAGGAAAGATCCAGATGGATACGGTAAAAGCAGAGCCGGACGGAGTACATATCGAAGGCGTGCTGCATCTGCAGTTCTTATATGTGCGGGAAGATGATGAGGCACCGTTCGGAGTATGGAACGGTATGGTACCGTTCAGTTATCTTCTGGAAAATGGGGGCGGCGAGCCCGATATGGATGATCTGGACTGGACGGTCGAGCAGCTTTCGGTAGGTCTTATGGGAAGCGGCGAAGTGGAAGTGAAAGCAGTTCTGGCATTCAACTGTTTTCAGAAGGAGATGGTACAGATACAGAATATCGAATCCGCAGAGTTCCGTCCGGTGGATACGGAAGAGCTGGAAAATCGTCCCGGAATTGTCGGATATTTCGTACAGAAAGGGGATACACTGTGGAATCTTGCGAAAAAATATAATACGACCGTGGAAAACATAAAAGAAGTCAATCATATGGAAAAAGAAGATGTAAATAAAGGCGATAAAATATTGATTTTTAAGCAAAATTTGAGTATACTGTAGGCACATTGTATACAAGGTGTAAGGAGACAAATGAGATGGATAAAATGGAATTGAAGGCACTTGGAAAGATCAATCTGGGTCTGGATGTTCTGGGACGGAGAGAGAATGGCTATCACGATGTGCGCATGGTGATGCAGACGGTATACCTGTACGACCAGATCCGGATAGAAAAGACGAAAAAACCGGGCATAGAGTTGTCGACGAATCTTTTTTATCTGCCTGTGAATGAGAATAACCTGGCATATCAGGCAGCAGACCTTCTGATGAAAGAGTTTGACGTAAAAGAGGGTGTGAAGATCACACTGGATAAACATATACCGGTAGCGGCAGGAATGGCAGGCGGAAGTTCGAATGCGGCAGCAGTCCTGTTCGGAATCAACCGCATGTTTTCGCTTGGACTTTCGCAGAAAGAACTGATGGAAAGAGGCGTGACACTGGGGGCAGATGTTCCGTACTGCGTTATGCGCGGAACTGTTCTTGCAGAAGGGATCGGAGAGATCCTCACACCGCTTCCGGCATGCCCGAAATGTCATGTGCTGATCGCAAAACCACCGATCAGCGTATCGACAAAGCTGGTGTATGAGAAGCTGGATTCCCATGAGATCGAGAATCATCCGGATATTGACGGAATCATCGACGGACTGAAAGAACAGGATATCACGAAGGTTGCTTCCCGCATGGGAAATGTACTGGAGAAAGTAACGATCGAAGAATATCCGGTCATTGAGCAGATCAAGGATGTCATGAAGGAGCAGGGGGCGCTGAATGCGATGATGAGCGGCAGCGGTCCGACGGTATTCGGCCTTTATGAGACGAAAGAAAAAGCAAGAAAAGCAGCAGCAAAGATAAGAGAACAGCAATTAGCAAAGCAGGTGTATGTGACCGGCATACACAGTGCAAGGAGGAAATAAGCATGGAACCGAATTTTAAAGTAAACATGAATGAGTATCTGCCACTTAGAGATGTCGTGTTCAATACTTTGAGACAGGCGATTCTTCGTGGAGAGTTAAAACCGGGAGAAAGACTGATGGAGATCCAGCTTGCCAATAAACTGGGCGTGAGCCGTACACCGATCCGTGAAGCGATCCGTAAGCTGGAGCTGGAAGGACTCGTACTGATGATCCCGAGAAAGGGAGCAGAAGTAGCGGAGATCACAGAGAAGAATATGCGTGATGTCCTGGAAGTAAGAAAGGCCCTGGAAGAACTGGCAGTCCAGCTTGCGTGTGAGAAGATCACGGAAGAAGAGATTGAAGAGATGAAGAAAGCGGCCGAAGATTTCAAGAAGATCTTAAAGAGCAAAGATATCACAGAGATTGCCGAAGCAGATGTACGTTTCCACGATATCATTTACATGGCAACAGATAACCAGAAGCTGATCCAGCTGCTGAATAACCTGCGTGAGCAGATGTACCGTTACCGTGTGGAATATCTGAAGCGTGAAGAAGCACATCCACAGCTGATCGCGGAGCATGCGGCAATTATTGAACATATCAGCAAAGGCGAGAAGAAAGCAGCAACAGATATCATGTGCAAACATATCGATAATCAGGTGACGACGGTAATCGATGTGATCCGCACAAAGCAGAGCTAAAATACGAAGTTCGTTAAGTTTCATTTAATAAAACACACATATGGAATATATGAATCCGGCAAGATAAAATTTATAAAATGTGAGTAGCATGTATAGATAAGAAACATCGTGTCAAGACTTCCTGTATCAGTAAAAGGTGCTGATCAGAATCAGATGTGAAAGAATAATCTGAACAATCTGGAAACGGAACAGGAATTACAGTCCATGCAGTATCCGTGAACTGTAAGATACAGGAAGGAGATACATAGATGAAACGGGAAAGGATTTGCCTGATCCTGGCATGTCTGCTATCATTTGTACTGACGACCGGGATCATGGACCGGCGTATGGAAGTGGTCCATGCGGAAGTCACAGAGACGCAGAAATCACTGGCGAAAGAAGTGTTGCGCTTTCATGTGATCGCAGAGAGCGACAGTGCAAAAGATCAGAGGATTAAATTACATGTGCGGGATGCGGTGCTTTGTTATATGAAATCACAGATGCGGGATGCAGAGCGGAAAAGTGCACAGTCAACGAAAGTATGGGTGAAAAAGCATCAGAAAGAACTGGTGAAGACGGCTGATAAAGTATTGAAAAAAGAAGGTGTATCATACCGGGCAAAAGCAGAGGTGACGACCTGTTATTTCCCGGATAAACGTTACGGGGATATTACATTTCCGGAAGGGAATTATGAGGCACTGAGGATTACGCTGGGAAGTGGAAACGGACATAACTGGTGGTGTGTGTTGTATCCAAGCCTGTGCTTTACCAATGCGACCTGTGCGGTGGTAGATGAAGACGGAAAGAAAGAACTGAAGGAAGCACTCAGTGCAGAAGAATATGAAATGGTAACCGCCACTTCAGAATTTAAGATAAAGTGGTTTTTCTTCGGAAATTCGGATAAACAGTCCGATAAGAATCCGGAGAAAGAGCATGCAAAGGAGTCAGACTAACTATGAGAGACAATCAATATACAGTAGACGGAAGAATCCGGTTCAGTGAAGTGGACCATACCAGAAGAATTACGCTGCCGGGCATCGTGAATTATTTCCAGGACTGCAGTACATTTCAGTCAGAAGATATCGGACTTGGAATCGTACATTGCAGTGAACGGAAAAGAGCCTGGATCTTATCTTCCTGGCAGGTAGTCGTAGAACGCTATCCGGAGATGGGAGAAAAGATACAGACCAGTACCTGGGCGACCGAATTCAAGGGATTGTTTGGAGAACGTAATTTCTGCATGACAGATGAAAATGGAAATGATGTGGCATATGCCAATTCCCTGTGGGTATACATGGACATGGAGAAGGGACGCCCGTCAAAACCGGAAGAGTCAGAGATCGCTCCGTATGGAGTCGGAGATCCATATGAGATGGAATATGAATCCAGAAAGATACCGCTTCCGAAAGAGAGCAAAGAACTGGAAAGCTTTCCGGTCCGCAGATATCATATCGACACGAATGAACATGTCAACAACTGCCAGTATGTGCAGATGGCACTGGAGGCTCTTCCAAAAGACAAAGAAGTACGGCAGATGCGTGTGGAATATAAGAAATCAGTAGTCTATGGCGATGTGATCTACCCGAGAATTGCGGCAGAAGATGACAGAACAGTCGTAGAACTGTGTAATGAAAAGGCAAAGCCATATGCAGTGATTGAATTTAAATTTGCATAATTACATTGCATTTTATTTCAGAGTTCTATATAGTAGAACAGCAGATATGATATAAACAGTGATTGTTACATATCACGATAAACAGCATAGAAGATACAATGGGACAGAGAGAAAAACAGAGAGGAAATATATGGGATTAACAGATTATTTGGGAAAGAAAAGAAGATTGATGATCGTCAAAGAAGTAGAGTTCGGAGTCTATCTTGGAAATAAAGATGACAAAGTCCTGCTTCCGAAAAAACAGGTGCCGAAAGACGTAGAAGTCGGTGACCCGGTAGAAGTATTCTTATACAAAGATTCATCTGACCGTCTGATCGCGACGACACAGGAGCCGAAGATCACGCTGGATGAGCTGGCTGTACTGAAGGTGGCAGACACAGGAAGAATCGGTGCATTCCTTGACTGGGGACTGGAGAAAGATCTTCTCCTTCCGTTCAAAGAACAGACTGCGAAAGTGAAAAAAGGAGACGAGGTCCTGGTTGCGCTTTATGTGGACAAGTCCGGAAGACTCTGTGCAACAATGAAAGTATATGAAAAGCTCCGTACAGATTCTCCGTATAAAAAAGACGATCATGTAGAAGGAATCATTTACGAGACAAGTGACAATTTCGGAGTATTCGTGGCAGTTGATAACTGCTACAGTGCGCTGATTCCGAAGAGAGAAGCATTTGGTAAGTTAAGAGTCGGAGACCGAGTATCGGCCAGAGTCCTGAAAGTGAGAGAAGATGGAAAGCTTGATCTAAGTGTCAGAGAGAAAGCATTTCTTCAGATGGATGCCGATGCTGCACTGATCATGAAACGCATGGAAGAATACGGTGGAAAGCTGCCATTTACCGACAAAGCGGATCCGGAACTGATCAAGCAGGAATTTGGATTGAGTAAAAATGCATTCAAACGCGCCGTAGGAAGACTGCTCAAAGAAGGACGCATAAAAATTTCTGAAAAGAATATTGAAATGAAAAAGAAATAAGGTATAATAAAAGCGTTAAGAAATATGAAGATTAAAAAAGGAGAATGAGAAATGAAAGTACAGAACATTACAGATATCGAAGGATTTTTTAAAGTAATCGATTCTTGTGAAGGAAAAGTTGAACTTGTAACAGGCGAAGGTGACAGACTGAACTTAAAGTCAAAATTATCTCAGTATGTATCTATGGCAAACATCTTCTCTAACGGAGAGATTCCTGAACTGGAAATCGTTGCTCATGAGCCGCAGGATATCGATAAACTTGTAAAATTCATGCTTCTTGGAACTGGAAAAGAAGATTAAGACAAACATGAATGTTTGAAAGGGTGTTCCCTGACGGGAGCACCTTTTTTGTACTAAGGCATATAAGAGAAGCATAGATACCAAAGTATACAGGAGAAACTGCAAGTAACAGGTTCTCTGTATACAAAAACAGGAAAGGAGAAAGCTATGAGCTTTGCACATCTCCACGTCCATACAGAGTACAGTCTGTTGGACGGTTCGAATAAAATCAAAGAATGTGTGGCCAGGGTAAAAGAACTCGGGATGAACAGTGTGGCGATCACGGATCATGGTGTCATGTATGGTGTGATCGATTTTTACCGTGCGGCAAGGGCAGCAGGGATCAAGCCGATCCTCGGGTGTGAGGTCTATGTTGCACCGGGGTCCCGCTTCGATAAAGAAGCGGTCGGAAGCGGCGATGACAGGTATTATCATCTGGTGCTTCTTGCGGAAAATGATCAGGGATATCATAACCTGATGAAGATCGTGTCCAGAGGATTTACGGAAGGCTATTATTATAAACCAAGGGTAGACCTGGAAGTGCTGCAGGAATTCCATGAAGGGATCATTGCGCTCAGTGCGTGCCTGGCCGGTGAGGTACAGAAGAATATCCTGCGCGGTATGTACGAAGAGGGAAAAGCGGCGGCACTCCGTTATCAGGAGATTTTCGGGAAGGGGAATTTCTTCCTGGAGCTGCAGGATCATGGGATGCAGGAACAGCAGATCGTGAACCAGTCACTGCTTCGTATGGCGCAGGAGACGGGGATCGAACTGGTGGCGACGAATGACGTGCATTATACCTATGCAGAAGATGTAAAACCGCATGACATTCTGTTATGTATACAGACGGGTAAGAAACTGGCAGATGAAGACCGTATGCGTTATGAAGGCGGCCAGTATTATATCAAGTCTGAGGAAGAGATGCGGCAGTTGTTTCCATATGCATTGCAGGCACTGGAGAACACGCAGAAGATCGCAGACCGATGTAATGTAGAGATTGAATTCGGCGTTACCAAACTGCCGAAATATGATGTGCCGGAAGGATATACTTCTTGGGAATATCTGAACAAGCTTTGCTTTGACGGCCTGAAAGAACGCTATCCGGACGGGGATGATTCGCTGAAAGAACGTCTGGAGTATGAATTGTCGGTCATCAAATCCATGGGATACGTGGATTATTTCCTGATCGTGTGGGATTTCATCAATTATGCGAGAACACAGGGAATCAAGGTCGGACCGGGACGAGGATCCGCAGCCGGAAGTATCGTGTCATACTGTCTGGGGATCACGAGTATCGATCCGATCAAGTACCAGCTGCTGTTCGAGCGTTTCCTGAATCCGGAACGTGTATCCATGCCCGATATTGACGTGGACTTCTGCTTCGAAAGACGGCAGGAAGTTATCGATTACGTAGGCAGAAAATACGGTGCGGACCGGGTGGTACAGATCGTAACCTTCGGTACGATGGCGGCAAGAGGAGTTATCCGTGATGTAGGGCGTGTTATGGACCTTCCATACGCGTTCGTAGACAGTATCGCCAAGATGGTACCGACAGAGCTCAATATCACGTTAGATAAAGCGCTGAAGATGAATCCGGAATTCAAGAAACTGTATCAGGAAGATGAGCAGGTAAAGGAACTGATCGATATGTCGAGAAGACTGGAAGGTCTTCCAAGACATACCTCCATGCATGCGGCAGGTGTTGTGATCGGTCAGAGGGCAATCGAAGAGTTCGTACCGTTGTCACTGGGATCAGACGGTTCGGTGACGACACAGTTTACCATGACAACCCTGGAAGAACTGGGACTTCTGAAGATGGACTTCCTGGGACTTCGTACATTGACCGTTATCCAGGATGCAGAACGTCTGGCCAGTATCAGCAGCGGAAAGACGATTGATATTAATAAGATTGATTATGATGACAAAGCAGTTCTGGCATCTATCGGAACGGGAAAGACGGATGGAGTGTTCCAGCTGGAAAGTGCCGGGATGAAGAACTTCATGAAGGAACTGAAGCCGCAGAATCTGGAAGACATCATTGCCGGTATCTCGTTATACCGTCCGGGACCGATGGATTTCATCCCGCAGTACATCAAAGGAAAGAATAATCCGGAGAGTATTACCTATGACTGCCCGCAGCTAGAGCCGATCCTTGCACCGACGTACGGCTGTATCGTATATCAGGAACAGGTTATGCAGATCGTACGTGACCTGGCAGGTTATACACTTGGACGAAGTGACCTCTTACGAAGAGCCATGTCCAAGAAAAAGGGCGATGTCATGCAGAAGGAGCGCCAGAACTTCGTATACGGGAATCCGGACGAAGGCGTACCGGGCTGTATCGCTAATGGGATCGATGAGAAGACGGCGAATAAGATCTATGATGAAATGATCGATTTCGCAAAATATGCATTTAACAAATCACATGCTGCGGCATATGCGGTGGTATCTTATCAGACAGCCTGGTTAAAATATTACTATCCGGTAGAATTCATGGCAGCGCTTATGACTTCCGTGATCGATAATCCGGGAAAAGTATCGGAATACATTTACAGCTGCAGACAGATGGGCATCAAGATCCTTCCGCCGGACATTAACAAAGGCGAGGGAAGCTTCTCTGTTGACGGCGGTAACATCCGCTATGGTCTGGCAGCAATCAAGAGTATCGGAAAACCGGTGATCGAGTCGATCATCAAAGAAAGAAAAAATGCCGGAGAATTCAGCAACCTGAAAGACTTTATCGAGCGGCTGTCCGGAAAAGAGGTCAATAAGCGTACGATCGAAAGCTTTATCAAGTCCGGAGCATTTGACAGTCTGGGCGGAACAAGAAAGCAGTTCATGGTGGTCTATGTACAGATCCTGGATCAGGTGAACCGGGAGCGGAAATACTCCATGACAGGACAGCTTTCCCTGTTCGATATTGTAGGTGATGATCAGAAATCAGAATTCGATATACCGCTTCCGGATGTAGGCGAATACGAAAAAGAGACAAAGCTTGCATTTGAAAAAGAGGTGCTCGGAGTATACTTAAGCGGGCATCCTCTGGAAGATTATGAAGAAAAATGGAGAAAAAATATCTCCAGAACAACGCTGGATTTCCAGCTGGATGATGAGACCGGAAGAACGAAAGTGCATGACGGCGCAAAAGAGATCGTCGGCGGCATGATCACAAATAAGACGATCAAATATACCAAGACGAATAAAGTTATGGCATTTATTACGCTGGAAGATCTGGTCGGATCGGTTGAAGTAGTGATCTTCCCGAGAGATTTTGAAAAGAACCAGATGTATCTGAATGAGGAAGCCAAGGTATTCATCAAGGGACGTGTATCGGAGGAAGATGATGCACCGAGCAAACTGATCTGCGAGCAGGTGATTCCGTTTGATCAGACGAAGAAGGAATTATGGCTCCAATATCCGGATAAAGAGACTTATCTTCAGCAGGAAGGAATGCTGCAGGATATTTTGAAAGTATCTGAAGGAATGGATGAAGTTATTATCTATTGCAGGAAAGAAAAAGCAGTAAAACGCCTGTCAAAGGGCTGGAATGTGACCGCAGATGAGGTGTTGTTGAGCAGATTGACGAATTATCTGGGTGAAAGTTGTGTAAAAGTTATAGAAAAACCCATTGAAAGCGTGCACTAATTCATGTACAATATCATCGGAGAGAAATGATAATGGTTAGAAGATAATTGGAACAAACTAATACAATGGAGGAATGAATCATGGCAGACAAAAAAGTAATTCGTACAATAGGTGTATTGACAAGTGGTGGAGATGCCCCTGGAATGAACGCAGCAATCCGTGCCGTTGTTCGTACAGCACTTGGTAAAGGACTGAAGGTAAGAGGCATCAGAAGAGGATATCAGGGACTTTTGAACGAGGAAATTATCGATCTGTCAGCCAGAGACGTATCCGATACAATTGAGCGTGGAGGTACAATTCTTCAGACAGCCCGTTGTGCAGAGATGCGTACAGAGGAAGGTCAGCAGAAAGCAGCAGCTATCTGTAAAAAATATGGTATTGATGGTCTGGTAGTCATCGGTGGTGACGGATCATTTGCCGGAGCTCAGAAACTTGCTAACTTTGGAATCAACACAATCGGACTTCCGGGAACGATCGATCTGGACATTGCCTGTACGGAATATACGATCGGATTCGATGCAGCTGTTAATACAGCTATGCAGGCTATCGACAAAGTACGTGATACATCGACATCTCACGAGAGATGCTCTATCATCGAAGTTATGGGTAGAGATGCAGGATACCTTGCACTGTGGTGCGGTATCGCCAACGGAGCAGAGAAGATCCTGATGCCTGAAGAGCATGATTATGACGAAGACAAGATCATTGCAGACATTCAGGAATCAAGAAAACGTGGAAAGAAGAACTACATTATCATTAACGCAGAGGGTGTAGGAGATTCTATGAACATGGCTAAGAGAATTGAGGAAGCAACCGGTATGGAGACAAGAGCTACCATTCTCGGACACATGCAGCGTGGTGGAAGCCCGACATGTAAAGACAGAGTATATGCTTCTATCATGGGAGCAAAAGCCGTAGATCTTCTGCTTGAAGGCAAGACAAACCGTGTTGTAGGTTACAAACATGGCGAGTATGTAGATTTCGATATTGATGAAGCACTCGGAATGACAAAGAAGATTCCGG
>JBNMJT010000041.1:0-17482 GCA_050873945.1 Dorea sp. | reverse complement strand
GACAGAAAGCACGATTGAAGCCAACAAACGTTTCTTTGAGTCTGAAGATGATGTTCCGAGACAGGCTTATACAATGGGTATTAAGAATATCATGCAGGCTAAGAAGATCTTAGTTGTTGTCAGTGGTGAAGATAAAGCTGCCATCTTAAAAGAAGTATTATACGGACCAATCACTCCGGAAGTTCCTGCTTCTATTCTTCAGCTTCATAATGACGTAACAATTGTTGCTGATGAGGCTGCTCTTAGTAAGATTGATATGTAGTTAATTGCATACCTGAAGTTTGTAAGAAAAAAAGAGCCATATATATGTGAAACAACAGTGTTCCTGTTGATCAATGTTGTCTTATTCACATATATATGACTCTTTTTCTGTGTTTGATCATGATTGCAACAGCTGCCTTTGCAAAGTTGCAATCAATTTATAATCTGATTTTTATGGCATATCTATCTTACTGGATGGATGCCGTGGCTTTTTGGGAAGCTGCGGCTTTTTTTCTGCCCACAATGATCAGAATTAATGATACTACCACAATCGTGCCTGCCAGAAGCTGTGATACCGGGAGACCGACTTTTGGCAGCAGCAGCTGATCGGTTCTGAGACCTTCAATCCAGACTCTGCCGAGGCCGTAGCCGAGGAGATAGATCAGGAAGACTTCTCCGTCGAATTTCTTATGTTTGCGGTATAACAGCATGATGATCAGTACCATCAGACACCACATGGATTCGTACAGATAGGTCGGATGGACCTGAATATACATGACTCCTTTGACTGTCTCGGCATGGTTCCACATCTTTGTAGTGATATCCGAACTTCTTACTGCATCTACCGGAAGTCTCATGGCAAACAGGCCATTCGTATATTCACCAAAGGCTTCCCGGTTGAAGAAGTTTCCCCATCTTCCGATCATCTGTCCGGTGATCAGACCGAATCCACCGGTATCAAATAATAAAAATGGTGATAAATGCTTTATTTTTGCAAATACAAATACAACAATGATCGCCGTGATCACGCCGCCGTATATGGCAAGTCCGCCCTGGCGGATGTTAATGATACTCTTAATATCATCTTTATACATATCCCAGGAGAAGATCACATAATATGCTCTCGCTCCGATAATGGAAAAGATCACTCCGTATACTGCCAGATCGTAATAGTCTTCTACATTCTGATGCGTGCGCTTCGCTTCCATCACTGCCAGCATAAGTCCTGCCAGGATCCCGATTCCTATCACAATTCCATAATATGCAATATCAAATCCAAACACTGTGATGTGATCTCCGACAGATTTTAAATGAATTCCCAGATTCGGGAAGTCTATAGTTCTGTGCATAACACTGCCCCCTTTTTAGAATCTGCAATAAATGAATTCTGGCAAAAAAGCCGGCACACCTAATGCCAGCTTTTCCCTTTGCGTTCTCATATGCTATAAAATGCAGATTACAAATTTTTCTGTATCTTTTATATTTCTTATACGTTGAAACGGAACAGCATGATGTCTCCGTCTTTTACCACATAGTCTTTTCCTTCCAGACGGATCAGACCTTTTTCTTTTGCCGCTGTGTGGCTTCCGCATGCGATCAGATCATCGTAAGATACAACCTCTGCACGGATGAATCCTCGTTCAAAGTCAGAGTGGATCTTTCCTGCTGCCTGTGGTGCCTTGGTTCCTTCTGTGATTGTCCATGCACGAACTTCCGGCTCTCCTGCTGTCAGGTAGCTGATCAGTCCAAGCAGTTTATAACTTGCCTTGATCAGTTTTTCCAGACCAGATTCCTCTAATCCAAGATCCTCCAGGAACATCTTCTTCTCATCGTCATCCAGTTCAGAAATCTCTGCTTCGATTTCTGCACATACTACGAATACCTCGCTCTGCTCTCCCTTTGCATATTCACGGACAGCCTGTACACCTTCGTTATTTGCTGCATCATCCGCAAGATCATCTTCGGATACATTTGCTGCGTAGATAACTGGTTTGTATGTCAGCAGGTTGTAGCTTTCCAGCCATGCCTGTTCTTCCTCATCGTCTACTTCTTCAAATGTCTTTGCAAGCTTTCCATCTTCCAGATGTGCTTTAATTTTATTCAGAAGTGCAAGTTCTTTTGCTGCAGATTTGTCATTTCTTGCAACTTTGGAAACTTTGGAAATTCTTCTTTCCAGAATCTCAAGGTCTGAGAAGATCAGCTCTAAGTTGATTGTCTCGATATCACGAAGCGGGTTGATGCTTCCATCTACGTGTACGATATTGCTGTTCTCGAAGCATCTTACTACATGTACGATTGCGTCTACTTCACGGATATTGGCAAGAAACTGATTTCCAAGTCCTTCTCCTTTGGAAGCTCCTTTTACAAGTCCGGCAATATCAACGAATTCAATTGCTGCAGGGATGATTTTCTTGGTATGATACATCTCTCCCAGTACATTTAATCTTTCATCTGGTACAGTTACAACTCCTACGTTCGGGTCGATGGTACAGAATGGGTAGTTTGCCGATTCTGCTCCTGCCTTTGTAAGTGAGTTGAACAGTGTACTCTTTCCTACGTTTGGTAATCCTACGATTCCTAATTTCATTTCTTCTATTTCCTCCTGTAAAGTATCTGTATATGGTAGTTTGGCCGCATCCACAGAGTACATTGATCTGCTATATGGACCTAACTTCAAAAAGTCTTAACACAGTATTTTGTATTATACCATGCCAAGACTTTTTTGTGAATATTTTGTCCGAAATTCAATTATGAATTTTGCCAGATTTTTATTTAAGCTTTCTAAATTCTAAAACTTTTATCTGTCCTTCGTTTCCATCAGAATTACGATTCCATTCATAAAGCTGATCGTCACTTCATCCTCCAGAAATTGATTGCTGACACAAAGGCTGTCATACGGAATCAGTGTATGATTCGTCAGCGGATACTTCGCTCCTTCAATACTGAATCCGAATACCTCTTCTCCCAACGGGAATACCGAAAAATATGGTCCGTAAGTTTCTCCTCTTTTCAGATGTGTCTCTCCGCCTCCGATCAGACGGATCTTATTCTGGCGGTCCAGAATCACTGCATTAATTCCTGCTTTGAACGGGATTGCCAGGCTCTGTACATTCGCCCAGAGGTGATCGATACGTCCTCCGGTTGCTCCTAAGATCAGGATCTCACTTGCCCCTAACGTCATAGCCAGTCTGATCGCAATCTCTGTATCAGACGCATCTTTTACCGGATTAAATTCCCTGATCGGAACATCCGTCTCATTACGGTAATAATCTCCAATCTCTTTTTTCACACTGTCAAAATCTCCGACAATATAATTCGGCAGGATCTGATGACGGTAAAGGAACTCCATACCTCTGTCCACACCGATCACATACTGATTCTCTTCTTTTTCAAGAACCGATAATACAAATTCTTCTTCCAGCTCCCCACCGCTGATGATCACAATTCTCTTACTCATAACTTCTCAGTATCTCCATGAATTTCGCAGTATTTTCCCCGGCATCTCCTCTGAACACAGCAGAACCTGCTACAATTACGTTCGCGCCTGCATCCAGTACTTCTCTGACATTCTCCACGTAGATTCCTCCATCTACCTGAATGTCCGTCTCCAGATTCTTTTCATTTAACATCGTACGGACTGCACGGATCTTATCCAGTGATTCCGGAATGAATTTCTGTCCGCCGAATCCCGGATGTACGCTCATGATCAGTATCATATCCACATCATCCAGATATGGTACAAGTTCTTTTACGTCTGTCTCTGGATTAATAGAAATTCCCACTTTCATACCGCATTCACGGATCTTATCCAGTGTCGCTTTTACATCTTCACAGGCTTCCAGATGTACCGTTACGGAATCGGCTCCTGCTTTCTGAAATGCTTCTACATAACGGATCGGCTCCTGTACCATCAGATGCGCATCCATGAACTGTTCCGTTGCATCATGTATGGATGCCAGAACCGGCATACCGAACGATATACTCGGTACGAACATTCCATCCATAACATCAAAGTGAATATACGCCGCTCCATTCTCCTCAGTCTTTTTCATTTCCTGACCCAAAACTTTGAAATCTGCCGCCAGTATTGACGGTGACAATACATAGTTCATCATCAGTACCTCCTCTTATTCTTCAATTCCTCATACATTTCTATATAATTCTGATAACGGATTTTATGAATTTTTCCCTCTTCCAGAGCTTCCTTTACGGCACAGCCCGGTTCATGCACATGATCACAGCCATTGAACTTGCACATTCCTTCATATTCCCGGAATTCCGGAAATAAATACTTCAGATCTTCTTTTTCATAATCGTTCACATACAGTGAACTGAATCCCGGTGTATCCATGATATATGAATTCTCATCAATAGCGAATAATTCTGAATGTCTGGTGGTATGCTTTCCACGCTCAATCTTCGTACTGATCGCACCTGTCTCCATCTCCGCCTCCGGCTGCAGGATATTGATAATTGAAGATTTTCCTACTCCGGACGGTCCTGCGATTGCTGTTGTCTTACCTTTCAGAAGTTCACGTATCTTTTCAATACCGCGTTCTTCTTTCGCACTGACAAATACCAGCGGATAACCGCAGGATTCATAGATGGCTTCCAGTTCTTTCACCTGCGGATCTGTCGCAATATCTTCTTTATTGAAGCATAATACAACCGGAATCTCTTTGCTTTCCATCATAACCAGAAAACGATCCAGCAGATTAAAGTGCGGATTCGGTTTCGTGATCGCAAAGACCACTAACGCCTGATCAATATTTGCCACTGCCGGACGGATCAGCTCATTCTGCCGCGGCAGTATCTTTACAATATTCCCTTTTTTTTCAGATTCATCAAGAATCTCTATCTCTACATTATCCCCTACCAGAGGCTTGATCTTCTCTTTTCGAAATACACCTTTTGCTTTACATTCATAAACACCGAATTCTACTACGTGAACGTAGTAGAATCCGGCAATTCCTTTTATAATTTTTCCCTGCATAATATTTTTACTGACCAGTCGTGGTTCCATCGCTGGTATTTGATCCATTCTGGTTATTGTTATCTCCTGTAGTTCCTCCGCTTGTCGTATCCTGAGGTTTTGCTCCAAGGCTTACCACATAACTGATCGTGCCGCCCTTGGAAATACTTCCGGAAGACGGACTCATCGAGATGATACATCCTTTTGCGTAACTGTTACTGTACTGCGAATCTGATACATTTGTATACAGACCATTCTCGGACGCCCAGCTCTTAAGTGCTGATTCCTGCTGTCCCACAAAACTCTGGATATCAATCTTTTCTTCTGGTTTCGATCCGTTACTTACAGTAATCGAAATCGTTGTTCCTGCTGCTGCTTTACTTCCCGGTGTTACAGTCTGGCTGATAACCATTCCTTTTTCCACACTGTCGCTGTAATCATATGTTACAGTTCCCACATTGAATCCATAATTCTTGATCGTGCTCTGCGCAGTTGCATCTGCCATACCTCTGACATCCGGTACTGTCTTCTTATCTGTACCCTGGCTTACCAGCATAGTAACGGTAGAGCCTTTTTCAGCCTTTGTTCCGGCAGAAGGTGTTGTACTGATAACATTACCACTTTCCACACTGTCATCATACTGGAAACTTGAAGTTACCTTAAATCCGGAATCTTCGAGCTTCTTCTGTGCTTCGGTTTCACTCATACCGCTGACATCCGGTACCGCCTTTTTGCTTTTTACCAGTCCCGAACTTACTACAACTTCTATTGTTGTATTCTTTTTCACCTTGTCACCGGCTTCCGGAGTCTGTTTAGAAACCAGTCCGGCTTTATATTTCTTAGATTCTGTTCTCTTGATTATTTTTATTCCAAGATGCTTCTTATTCAGTGCAGCCTTTGCCTGTTCTTCTGTCATACCACGGATATCCGGTACTGTAACTTTTCCTGACGTATCTGAATCATCCTCTGTAGTAATTCCGCCAAACGACTTGAAGACGCCTGCCGCTTTACCTACTGTAAATACAAGGATCAGTGCAATGATTGCTATCACCACAACAGTAAGTATCTTCATAATCTTATGCATATGTGGATTTACTTCATCTGAATTATGTCCGGATGCATAATCATCATATGCATCGTCCCCATCTTCTCCGTCTCCATATGCTTTACCGGAATATACATCTGTCGTATCGTATTCATCATCATACTCATCGTCATCATCATAGCCGCTGCGGATATCATCCAGATCTTTATCTGTCATAATAACCGTATCCGAGTCCCCGCCTACCGGTGCAATCCTTACGAACTCTCCATCCGGATCTACCAGCGAATGCTTCAGATCCTGGATCAGAGCTTCCGTACTTTCATATCTTCTCTCTGAACTCTTCTGCGTACATTTTAAAATAATCTGTTCCAGACTGTAAGGAATATCCGGAACCAGCTCCGACGGCGGCGTAATCTCCTGCTGCAGATGTTTCATCGCAACTTCTACCGTTGTCTCCCCGTCAAACGGAACCTGCCCTGTCACCATCTCAAACAATGTGATACCGATTGAATAGATATCACTTCTCTGATCACTGAATCCGCCTCTTGCCTGCTCCGGTGATGTATAATGTACGGATCCCATTGCATTCGTACTTACTGTATTAGAAGTTACAGCTTTCGCAATTCCGAAATCTGTAACCTTTACCTTTCCATCTTTGGAAATGATAATATTCTGCGGCTTGATATCGCGGTGGATAATTCCCGATGCATGTGCTGCACCGATACCGCTGCACATCTGGATCGCAATACTGATCGTCTCTTTATGAGAAAGTCTTCCTTTTCTCTCTATATATTCTTTCAGCGTAATTCCTTCTACAAGCTCCATGACCATATAATTAAGGCCGCGGTCTTCCCCTACATCATATACATTTACAATATTCGGGTGTATCAGTCCGGCTGCCGCCTGTGCCTCCGAACGGAATTTTCTTACAAAATTTTCATCTTCTTTATACTGCTTTTTTAATACCTTAATCGCCACATAACGGTTCAGCATCTGATCCCGGCCCTTATAGACATCCGCCATTCCGCCGGCACCGATCTTACTAAGTACGGCATATCTCTTGCCTAGTACGATTCCATCTTTTACCATACACTCACCTCATCAGCAAGTGGCTCTGCTACGATAACCCCTATATTATCTCTCCCGCCATTGCTATTTGCTTTTTCTATTAACATCTGAACAGCTTCTACTACATCTCTGGAACCTTTGACAATATTAAACATATCTTCATCTTCAACCATGTTGCTGAGCCCGTCTGTACACATCAGAATAATATCACCTTTCTTCAGACGATATTCATAAATGTCCGGTTCCACATCTTCTTTTACGCCGATTGCACGTGTAATAATATTCTTATCCGGATGGTTTCTGGCTTCTTCTGCTTTGATTCCACCGAGTCTCACCATCTCTTCTACCAGCGAGTGGTCCTTGGAAAGCTGTCGGATCTTGTCATTGATCAGGTAAAGTCTGCTGTCTCCCACATTGGCAAAGTACAATGTATTGCCAACAACAGTTGCCGCTACCAGCGTTGTTCCCATTCCTTCCAGCTTGATATCTCTTGAAGCTGCCTCGATTAATTTATGATTTGCAATACTGACTACACTTCTGAGAATCTCCTCGGGTTTATCCATCGGTGTCTTCTTCAGTTCATCTTTTAATACATTTACCGTATAACTGGACGCAAAATCTCCTGCCTTATGTCCGCCCATTCCATCGGCGACCGTAAGGAGGTTTGGAAATGGTCCAATCGGTCTGTCTGTTACGTACACATAGTCCTGATTGACCTCACGTCTTCTTCCTACATCAGTCATTGCATATATTTTCATCTGTCTCTCCCTCGCTTTTGGCTGCGTGTCTACGGCGCAGCTGTCCACAGGCCCCATCTATATCAGAGCCTCTTTCCCTTCTTATAGTAACATTAATTCCGTTTTTTTCAAGTTTATTTTTAAATTCCAGGGCATTTTTGCGGTCTGGTTTTTTAAAATCCCGCTCTTTGATCGGATTCACCGGAATCAGGTTCAGATGACAGTTTCTCCGCTTTAAAATTGCCGTCAGTTCTCTGATATCATCCGGCTGGTCATTCACTCCTGCCACCAGACTATACTCGAATGTAATCCTTCTTCCCGTTTTATCAAAATAATAATCACATGCTTCCAGAACTTCTGACAGATCGTATTTATTAGCCACCGGCATCAGTTTCTTACGTTTCTCCTGACTCGATCCATGAAGGGAAAGTGCCAGAGTGATCTGAAGTCCCTCTTCTGCAAGCCGTTTCATATTCGGAACAATTCCACAGGTCGATGCCGTAATATTTCTCTGACTGATATTCAGTCCGTGTTCATCACTCAGCATATGAATGAATTTTACAAAATTATCATAGTTATCTAACGGTTCTCCGGTTCCCATAACGACCACATTGGAAACTCTCTCTCCTGTGATCTTCTGGATATGGTAGATCTGTCTTAACATCTCAGATGTCTCCAGGCTTCTTACCAGACCTCCGATCGTCGATGCACAGAATCTGCATCCCATACGGCATCCGGCCTGTGACGAGATGCATACGGAATTCCCGTAATTATATTTCATCAGCACACTTTCTACCATATTACCGTCTTCCAGTTCAAATAAGAACTTCTCCGTCGGATCTACTTTCGATATCTGATGATCGATCATCTTCACTTTCCGGATCTCATAGTTTTCTTTTAACTTCTCCCGCAAACCTTTGGACAGATTCGTCATCTCATCAAACTCATCTGCCAGCTTTACATGAAGCCATTCGTAGATCTGTTTGCTCCGGAATGCCTTCTCTCCGATTGCAAGCATCTCTTCTTTCAATTCATCATAATTATAGGAACATATATCTTTCTTACTCATGATTCACCTTTTTTAATATTGCTATGTAGAATCCGTCTCCTGCATCCTGTCCCGGAATCATCTGTTTTTCTTTCATTAGTTCAAATTCCGGATATTCTTTCAGGAACCACTCTACATTTTCCTCATTCTCTTCTCTGTGTATTGTGCAGGTACTATATAGAAGCTTTCCATCAGGCTTTACATAGTCCTTTACCACCGACAGGATCTTCCGCTGCAATTCCACCAGATCTGCTTCTGTCTTCTCATTCATCTTATAACGCAGATCCGGTTTCTTGCCAAGTACGCCAAGTCCGGAACACGGAAGATCTGCGATCACGATATCCGCTGCTTCTTTCTTATCCGGATCATATGTAGTTGCATCCCAGCATACCGCATCAATATTATCAAGTCCGCTTCTTTCGATATTGTCCCGGATCAGATCTACCTTATACTCCGTCAGATCTCTGGCTTCCACATGGCCGGTTGCATTCAGCAGTTCTGCAATATGTATCGACTTTCCTCCCGGTGCGGCACATACATCCAGCACCTGGTCTCCTTCTTTCACTTCTGACCATAACGCCACCTGCATAGAACTTAAATCCTGCACCTGATAAAGTCCTTCACAGAAGCTTGGAAGTGCAGCGAGATGATCATATCCCGACAGACACAGTGCACACGGAATCTCCGGCACTTCACCGACCGTCACACCTTCTTTTTCCAGAATTGCGATCAGATCTGCTTTTTTGATCTTATGTTCATTAAAACGGACTGTCAACGGCTTGTCTTCCAGGAATGCATTTCCAATCGTCTTTACAGTCTCTTCATCATAAACATTCAGCCACTGTTTTACCAGCCATTCCGGCAATGAATACTTTACGGAAATATAAGACACCTTATCCTTCTCATCCGGATAACTGATCTTGTCCAGATTTCTTCCAATATTACGGAGTACTCCATTCACGAATCCTTTCAGATTCACGAATCCTCTTTTTCCCGCAAGCTTTACCGCTTCATTACAGATTGCCGAATCCGGCACGCTGTCCATATATTTCATCTGATACACCGAACTTCTTAAGATCGTACGGATCACAGGTTTCATCTTATTTACTTTTACTTTGGAAAACTGATTGATAATATAATCGATCTCAATCATGCGTTCCAGCGTTCCATTTACCACTCTTGTGATAAATGCACGTTCTCTTTTGTCCAGATATTGATATTTATCCAGAACATTCTTTATGACGATATGGCTGTACTCACCGTCTCTTGAAATCTGAAGCAGCATGTCCAGCACTAATTCTCTTTCATTTACAGACGCCTGCATACGTCCCCTCCTCTTATAACATTACATATCATTACAAACTATATTTTTACTCTCATTCTTCGCTTTTTTCAAAAAAGCTGTAACTTTACAGCTATCCGTAGATACACAATCAGGGAAGCGGCTAATATCCCCTTCCCTTTTTTCATTAATCGTTTCTTCGATTTCCCGTCAGAAGCAGTATACGTAAAAGCTGCAGAATCGCCGATGCAGCTCCGGCTACATAAGTAAGTGCTGCCGCTATCAGTACTTTTCTTGTATCTCTGACTTCATCTTCATACAACATTCCTGTATTGCCAAGGATCTTCAATGCCCTGTGCGATGCATTGAACTCTACCGGCAATGTCACGATCTGGAATAACACTGCAAGTGAAAATGCAAGAATTCCAAGGTTGATGAACATTGCTGAGGTGGTACTGCTGTTAAAGAAAAAGCCAAGAATGATCAGCGGCCATGCGATCGAACTTCCAAAATTCGCTACCGGTACCAGACTGCTTCTTAACTTCAATGGTACATATCCGGTTGCATGCTGTACTGCATGTCCGCATTCATGTGCCGCTACTCCAAGTGCTGCTACCGATGTGGAATTGTAGGTTGCATCCGAAAGTCTCAGTGTCTTTGTTCTCGGATCATAATGATCAGTCAGATTACCGGAAATATGCTCGATCCGCACATCATACAGTCCTTCTCTGTGAAGGATCTGTTCTGCGGCATCCCTTGCTGTCATACCGGAATGATTCCTGACTCTGGAATATCTGCTGAATGTAGAATTCATCTTCGCCGATGCGATCAGGCAGATCACGACACCAATCAGCACTAATATATACGTTGGATCAAAATACATTGGATAATACATAACTATCAGCCTCCTTGCTCTCTATGACCTGCATTATATATGAAAATTTACCCAAATAGCGGATTTTCATACATTTTTAACAATTCTTAATCATTTGTGAAGAAACGATATTTTCAGTTCAGAAAATTCCTGTCTATGAACTGTGACGAGAAAGTTCAGATCCTGCTTCGATCTGGTAGCCGCGCAAGAAGGCATCTGCCTCCATTCTCTTCTTTCCAGGGATCTGAAGTGCAAGTACTTTCAGAAGACCGTCTCCTGTCTGCACGGAGAATCCGTCTTTTTCTACCTTTACGATCGTTCCCGGCTTTGCATCTGTATTCTCATCCAGAACTTTTGCTTCCCAGATCTTCATCACTTTGCCGTTCCAGTCCGTGTAAGCACTCGGCCATGGATTCAGTCCACGGATCAGACATTCGATTGCCTTCGCAGACTTGCTCCAGTCGATATCTCCAAGCTTCTTATCCAGCATCTTCGCGTATGCTGTCGGACTTTCTCCCTGAGCTTCCCAGGTGGCAGTCTTATCTTCCAGTGCTTTTAATGTCTCAACGCAGAGCTTTGCTCCGGCTTCTGCCAGTTTGTCGTGAAGGCTTCCGCCCGTCTCATCTTCTGCAAGCGGTACTTCTGTCTTCATGATCATGTCACCGGTATCCAGGCCTTCATTCATCTGCATGGTCGTTACACCGGATACTTTATCTCCGTTGATGACTGCCCACTGGATCGGGGCTGCCCCGCGGTAGCTTGGCAGTAAGGATGCATGTACATTGATACATCCGTAAGGTGTCATCTCCAGAATTTCTTTTGGAAGGATCTGTCCAAAGGCGATGACTACCATGATATCGGCATTGTATTTGCGAAGCTCTTCTACGGCTTCTGCTTCTCTGATCTTCACCGGCTGGAAGACCGGGATTCCATGTGCCACAGCTGCTTCTTTGACCGGTGTATACTGCATCTTGCCGCCGCGTCCCTTCGGCTTATCCGGCTGTGTGACCGCAAGTACCACTTCATGTCCGGCCTCGATCAGTGCTTCCAGCGTTCCGACTGAGAAATCCGGTGTTCCCATGAATATTACTCTCATCCTACTCTTCCTCCTCATAATTCACGTCATGTACTTCTCCTTCTACCAGTCTGGTATATAATTTACCATCCAGGTGATCGATCTCATGACAGAATGCTCTTGCAAGAAGTCCTTCTCCTTCTAAGGTCACTTCTTCCATATCTTCATTTAACGCTTTTACTTTTGCATAATTCGGTCTTGTAACAGTTCCAGCTTTTCCCGGAAGACTTAAGCATCCCTCTTCTCCCGTCTGTTCTCCGGATGTCTCCAGAATCTCCGGATTGATCAGAACGATCGGACCTTCTCCTACATCGATTACAACGATACGTTTCAGGATTCCTACCTGTGGTGCGGCAAGACCTACACCCATTGCCTCATACATCGTATCCAGCATGTCATTGATCAGTACCTTTGTACGAAGTGTCATCTTCGTTACTTCTTTACATTCTTTGTTCAGAACTTCATCCCCAAATTCTCTGATTGTTCTAAGTGCCATCTCTTTTGTTTCCTTCATCACTTATAATATTTGTATTTATCTGTATTTTTATCAAAAAGCTTCTTTAAAAGATATTCATCGGGTTAAAGTCAAACTGTATCCTCATATTCGCAAACCCTCTGTTGATCTCTATATAGCGTTCCATATGATTCTTGATCCACACAAGTACCGGATATTCTTCACTTTTCAGATATAAGACCTTCCTGTACACATCATTCACTTTTCCGACTGACGGACTCGCAGGTCCGATCACCTGTACATCTCCATCCGTACTTACCCGGATCACATATTTCTTCAGATATTCTGCTGCCATCGTAAGTCTGTCTTCATCCGCGCCGGTCATCAGCACTGCCATAAGCTGTGAAGCCGGCGGATATCCCATCAGATCACGATAATTCATCTCTTTTTCGTAAAAGCCTTCGTAATCCTGTCTTGCCGCCATCTGGATACTGTAATGATCCGGACTGTAAGTCTGTATCACCACTTCTCCCGGACGTCTGCCGCGTCCTGCACGTCCCGCCGCCTGTGTCAGCAGCTGAAAGGTACGTTCTCCCGACCGGTAATCATCTGAATACAGCGACATATCCGCTGCCAGAACACCGACCAGCGTCACATTCGGGAAATCATGTCCCTTTACGATCATCTGTGTTCCGATCATGATATCTGCTTCTTCATCTGCGAACTTCGCCAGGATCTTCTCATGCCCGCCTTTGTTCTTCGTGGTATCCATATCCATCCGGAGAACCCTCGCCTGCGGGAACTCCCGTTTCACCATATCTTCTATCTGCTGTGTCCCTGCCCGGAAGCCGCCGATATACGGTGAACCGCATGACGGACAATTATGAACCGTCTGGGTCTCGTACCCACAGTAATGACAGACCATCTTCCCGCCTCTGTGTACCGATAAAGACACATCGCAGTGAGGACATTTTACTACATATCCACAGGCTCTGCAAGAAACAAACCCCGCATATCCCCTCCGGTTGAGGAATAACATCATCTGTTCCTTCTTATCCAGACGGTCCTGCATCAGTTCTTTCAGACGGTCACTTAAGATGGAGCGATTTCCATGCTTTAATTCTTCCCGCATATCCGCCACATATACCTGCGGAAGCTCCTGCTTCCCGGTACGGTTCTTAAGCCGTAACATCTGATATCTGCCGCATTCACATGCATAGAATGCTTCCAGAGACGGAGTTGCAGAACCAAGTACTACACTTGCCCCTTCCATCCGCGCTCTTTCGATCGCCGTCTCTCTTGCGTGAAACCTCGGAACCTGTTCACTCTTATACGTCGGCTCATGTTCCTCATCAATAACGATCAGACCCAGTTTCTCAAACGGTGTAAAAAGTGCTGATCTCGGACCGATCATGATATCCACTTCGCCCTTTTTCACGCGCTCCATCTGGTCATACCGCTCTCCCTGCGACATTCTGGAATTCAGGATCGACACACGCCCGCCGAATCTTGTATAGAACCGCATCACCGTCTGATAAGTAAGTGCGATCTCCGGGATCAGTACGATTGCCTGTCTGCCTTCACTTAAGACTTTTGCGATCATCTCCATATATACTTCCGTCTTGCCGCTTCCGGTTACGCCATACAGCAGATATGTCTTGCGCATCCCCTGCTCATAGTCCTCAGAAAATGTCCGGATCGCCGCCTGCTGTTCCTCTGTATAAATGATCTCTTTTTGTTCTTTCTGCTGATAAATCACCGGATTACGGTATACCTGTTCCGTTTCCAGTGCCAGAACCTTCTGTTCTTCCAGTGCTTTTACCACACTTCTTGTCAGGTTCAGCTTATGGATCAGGAAATCATAGTCCTGTTCCGGCTGATCCAGAAGTGCCGCCAGAAGTCTTGCACGCGCCCTCTGGTTCTTATGCAGATACAGATCCAGCTTTTCTTTCCCTTCTTCTTCCGTTAAAAGCAGCCTTACCTTCTGCTTTTCCTTCGCCCGCTCTTTCTTCTTAATAGGAAGTACGGTCTTAAGTGCCTGGATCATCGTTCCGCCATAAGATTCCTTCATCCATGCTGCCAGTGCGACCAGTCTGCTTTCGATTGCCACACTTTCTTCGGCAATTCTTAATATCTCCTTGATCTTCTCCGGTGCATACTCCGCACGTTCTGAGAATCCCGTCACATAGCCGTTGGTTTCTTTATTTCCCTTGCCGAACGGAACTATAACTTCCATCCCAACCTTAAGCATCCCCTCCAGATGAGAGGGGATGCGGTATTGAAAGACTTTATCTAATTTTTCATGCGTAATATCAACGATAATATCAGCGTACATTTATTTCTTTAATTCCTCTAATACTTCCTTGATCAGAACACGTTCGTCCATATCGTATTTCACACCTTTGATCTCCTGATATGTCTCATGTCCTTTTCCTGCCAGGATGATAACGTCTCCCGGCTGACCGTGTTCGATCGCATATTTAATCGCTTCTTTTCTGTCACAGATAGTGATATATTTACCATCTGTCTTCTTCATACCGACTACGATGTCATCGATGATTGCCTGCGGTTCTTCGAATCTCGGGTTATCCGATGTGATGATCGTAAAGTCAGATAATTTACCGGATACTTCACCCATCTCATAACGTCTGGTCTTGGATCTGTTACCGCCGCAGCCGAAGACTGTCACGATTCTCTCCGGATTATAATCTCTCAGTGTATCCAGAAGACTTTCCAGTGCCATTGCATTGTGTGCATAGTCGATCATCAGTGTAAAGTCGTCAGATACCTTGATCATCTCGATACGTCCTTTGACTCTTGCAACCTTCAGTGCCTTCTTGATATCTTCTACCGGTACACCGAAATGTCTGCATACTGCAATTGCTGTCAGTGAGTTGTATACGCTGAAATCTCCAGGGATATCAATCTCTACATCAAAGTCCATAAGACCTGCCACATGATACTGTACTCCAAGATATCCAGGTCTTGAGATATGCTTTACATCTGTCGCACGGATATCTGCCTTATCAGAGAACCCGAATGTCTCAACTTCACATGTCGCATCTTTGAAAATGTCTTCGAACCACTTGTCGTCCACATTACCGATTCCAATCTTGCTCTGCTTAAATAACAGGCTCTTACAGTATTTATACTCATCAAAGTCTTTATGTTCATTCGGCCCGATGTGATCTTCACCCAGGTTTGTGAAGATTCCGATCTCGAATGGAATGCCGGCTGTACGGTCGAGTTTGAGTCCCTGTGAGGAAACTTCCATAACGACACATTCACATCCAGCCTCTACCATCTCTGCGAAATATTTCTGGATCGTGTAAGATTCCGGTGTCGTATTATTCGCCGGGATGCTCTTATCTCCGATGATTGCCTCGATCGTACCGATCAGGCCGACTTTGATGCCGACTTCTTCCAGGATGGATTTGACCATGTATGTTGTTGTTGTCTTACCTTTTGTTCCTGTGATTCCGATGACTTTCAGCTTTTCTGCCGGATATCCGAAATATGCTGCGGATGTCATCGCCAGTGCATAACGGGTGTCTTTTACTTTAATGACCGTTAATCCTTCCGGTGCTTCCACGTCCTTTTCTACGATGACAGCTGCCGCACCTTTTTCTGCGACCTGCCCTACATACGTATGTCCGTCAGATACTGCTCCACTGATGCATACGAATACGCTTCCTTCTGTCACTTTACGGGAATCATTGATCAGCTCTGTGACTTCGATCTGGTCATCTCCCTGTACTACTTCATATTCTAAACGTTCCAGTAACTGGGTTAATTTCATCTGATTGCCTCCTATTTTCCAACAATATCATAAGTATACCATCATTTTTCCATGCAGCAAAGGAAAAATTATGTTATAGTAATAGTTAGAATATTTTGAAAAAATAAGAAAAGGGGAATGTAACTTATGAAAGCTTATGAAAGACTACTGAAATACGTTGTTGTCCGCACACCAAGTGACGAAAACAGCGAAACTGTACCATCTTCTGTATGCCAGTTCGATCTTGCACGACTTCTGGAAGCCGAGATGAAAGAACTTGGTCTTACAGATGTTGTACTGGACGACCAGTGCTATCTGTATGGAAAACTTCCGGCTACCGAAGGTCTGGAAGACAAACCGGCGATTGGATTCATCGCACACATGGATACCGTATCTGACTTCTGTGACCACGATATCAAACCAATCGTTACTGAAAATTATGATGGTGGAGAACTCAGACTTGGAACAAGTGATACTGTATTAAGTCCTAAGAACTTCCCACATCTGGAAAGTCTTAAAGGACGTACACTGATCACCTCCGATGGAACAACGGTTCTCGGTGCGGACGACAAAGCCGGAATCGCCGAGATTCTGACTATGATCGAGCGTGTACAGGAACAAAAGATTCCTCACGGACCTCTGTGCGTAGCATTCACACCAGATGAAGAGATCGGTACCGGTGCTTCTCACTTCAACGTAGAACAGTTCGGTGCTGACTACGGTTATACACTTGACGGTGATACTGAAGGTGAGATCCAGTATGAGAACTTCAATGCATGTAAAGCTGATTTTGTGATCAAAGGATTCAACGTACATCCTGGTTCTTCCAAAGATACCATGATCAACGCAAGTCTTGTTGCTATGGAAATCAACAATGCACTGCCATCTATGGAGACACCTCGCGGGACAGAGGATTATGAAGGATTCTACCATCTGATGAGTATGTCCGGAGAAGTTGCAGAAGCGGAGCTTCATTATATTGTAAGAGACCATGATAAAGATCTCTTTGAAGCAAAGAAGAAGACACTGAAACTGATCGAAAAAGATATGAATGAAAAATGGGGCGAAGGTACTGTAACACTTACTATTTCTGAACAGTACCGCAACATGGCTGAGATCATCGCTACCTGTATGCACCTCATTGACAATGCGAAAAAAGCATGTGAG
>JBNMJT010000040.1:0-18181 GCA_050873945.1 Dorea sp. | reverse complement strand
TGCCGAGTTTCAAATTTTGAATGCCTGCTTTTAGCAGAATTTTGCCCCTTTAGTATTACCCGCCGACGGAACCTGAACAGGAAAGGATTCCTAACTTTTATTCCGGTCCGGGTAGCCGGTCTGATGAACTAAATAGAAACTTTCCTCTTCTTCCTAGCCGAACACACCCGCACAAGAAACACAAAAACGCCTCCAACAACAATCATCGCCCAAAGCGACATCTGTTCCGACATCGGCAATGTTCTCCATTCATCTTTACGTAAAAAGAACCACAACATATAACACAGAAAATAAATCACGGAAAACACCCCTTCGATCCAGGGATTCGAATATCTCAGCTTCCTTTCCGGGATTTTCTTATCCAGGTAATATGCTGCAAAAAACAGTGCACCCCATACAGCCCAGCATATAATATTCACACACATAGGTCCGTGTGAAAAAAGCGGAACCTGCAGTACCGCAATCGCCGCAGTCTCTAATATATATATGATCATCTGGATTTTATACAATAACGGTTCATCCAGCGAAGCAATCCAGGCTTTTTCTGTCTCTTCCTGGTAGTGTTCCGGTTCGATCCTTTTTCCAAGCATGAATTCACTGACACTGATATCCAGTATCTGACACAGTGGCTCGATCAGACTGATGTCCGGGAATGATTTTCCATTCTCCCATTTTGACACAGCTCTGTCTGTCACACCCAGTTCTTCTCCAAGCTGTTTCTGTGTCAGATTCTTTTCCTTCCTGCATGTCGATATAAACCTTCCAAGTTCTAATGGTTCAACCATATGCGTCACCTCCTGTCGGCTTTATTATGCCATATTTCTCCCGGAAAAGCACTCCACTTATGGTTGAACGCCTCTAAATGCCGCTAATTCTCACTAATTCTCATGAAAATGGAATCAGATATCACTGAAGCGGCATCTGCGGATTCACCCATAATACTTTCACCGCATTTTCATCTGCCGGATTCTCCTCTTCCTTCTCCAATGATTCCTTCACAAATTTTTCGACCCTCGCCGGAGCCTTCTTAACTTCTTCATTTTCCTGCCACAGGATCTTTTTCTCACCGGATCTTCCGACATAGTCAAATTCCGATGCCTTTGTTCCGTTTTCTGTGACAATCTGTCCATCTTCAAACGGAATGACATATGCAGTTTCTTTGGATGTAATATACATCAGTCCTGCAAATGGATTGATGCTCGAATCCATAGATACTTCATATGTGACAGTGTTCTTTGGCTCACGTGCAGCTCCAACAGCATCTTTCCCCACCGCTGTTTCGGTAGCTGTATCCATATCTGTCTTAGGATAGGACAGGCCTGTGATCCTGCGTCTGCTCTTCACTTGTACATACAGTCTGCCATCCTTTAACAGGTACACTTTTTCTGCCTTTATATCCTCTGCCGCGATTTTTGACAAATGATAAGACTGAAAGGCATCCGAATATAGAGCCACGATCAGCATCATACAGATCAGGAAAACAACTCCGCACGCCATAACGATTCTTCTGTTTAATTTTCTTGATACTTTTTCAGAAAACTCCCGGAATCCTTTCCACTCCTCGTCTGTGCCTTCTATTTTATCTGTTTCTATCGGAACCTCACCTTCCATTTTTTTCAGATATGTTCTGCACGATTCACATTCTTTTATATGTTCTTCTATTGCATTTCTGCTCTTTTCACTGCATATATCATCCTGATATAACGGCAGCAGGTCTCTTATGATCTCACATGGAATCTTCGTCATTATGTATTCCTCCTTTCCAGAATGTCCTGTATCTTCACCCGGGCCCTGTGATAGGTAACTCTCGCCCATGTCTCCTGCTTTCCAAATATCTGTGCAATCTCTTTATAATTTAATTCACCAAGTACCTTTAGTGTGAATACCTCTTTATAAGGTTCGTCCAGATAATGAAGGATCTGATAAACCGTCATGGCTTCGTCCTTCCGAATCATACGTTGTTCGGGTCCTTCCGCTTTTCCGTCTCCATATGCCTGTTCTGTCAGTTCCTGATCCGTACGGTGTTTTTTTCTGGTATAAGAAATGTATTCATTCCTGGCGATCTGACACAGCCAGGACTTGATGCTGCATTTCCCCTGAAAATGCTTTACTCCTTTTAGTGCTTTGAAAAATGTCTCCTGTGTAATCTCTTCTGCAATGTGCGGATCCTTACTCATTGCGAGAACGAAATAATACACATCCTGAAAATAGGTTTTATAAATCTCTTCCAACTCAAGCTTCAAGTACCTGTCACCTCCCTTCTGTTATCTATTAGACGCATGAACTTATATTTTGTTACAGATTTTATCTTCATTTTTTAATTTTATAGTAAGCGGCCAAATTTGTCAGCCTCTTCCGGTCATATGACGATACAGCGAACACATCGCGATGCAAAAAACTCCCCGAGCCACCAAAGACTCCGGGAGTTTTTATCATTATATGATATATGATATATTCGAAAAAAGATCACTCTGCCGTAACCGTCATCGTCCTGTGAATCTTCTTCCTTACAAACCAGAAGCAGATCACCTGCATGATGATCGTTGCGATCCAGGATACTGGATAGGACAGGAACAAGAAAGTCAGAGATCTATGTGACGGGAACAGTCCATAGATCCAGATAATCCGGACTCCGACCGTACCGATGATAGAAAGGATCATCGGTACCGTGGAATATCCCATTCCTCTCAGTGCTCCCGGGAACAGATCCATCAGACCGCACAGGAAATAGGTAACGGTTGTATAAGAAAAGATCTCCATACCGTATTTGATAACATCTGCCTGATTACTGTAAATATGCAGAAGTTCCGGTCCGAATATGTACACACTGCTTCCAAGGATCAAAGTTACCACAACCGAAAGGATCATACAGTCGATCAGAACCCTGTCCATACGTTTTAATTTCTTCACTCCGTAGTTCTGGCTTGTGAAACTCATACAAGCCTGCGTGAAGGAGTTCACCGACACATATAAGAATCCAAAAATATTATTCGACGCCGTATATCCTGCCATTGCGATCGATCCAAAAGAATTGACCGATGACTGCAGCATCGCATTTGAAATATTGATTACCGTGCTCTGGATTCCCGCCGGAACCCCAACTTCAAAGATCTGCTTCAGATACACGGATCTGATCCGAAGCTTTGCAAGGTGAAGCTGATAACTGCTCTCTGTGTGATGCAGGCACCGGAGTACCAGGATACAGGATACCAGCTGGGATATAACGGTCGCAATCCCGACGCCTGCCACATCCAGATGAAAACCGATGACCAGGAACAGATTCAATACTGCATTGATCACTCCGGATACGATCAGGAAGATCAGCGGACGTTTGGTATCCCCCACTGCCCTTAATATGGCTGCACCATAGTTATACATCATAAAAAATGGCATACCGCAGAAATAGATCCGCATATAAAGCGTAGACTTGCTGATCACATCCTCCGGTGTCCCCATAATTTCCAGTGCACCTCTGGCAAAGACCACTCCGATCACCGCCATCACCACTCCGCTTACCAGAGCAAGCGCAATAGCCGTATGTACCGTCTCCGACATTTCTTTTGCTTTTCCGGCCGCATAATATCTCGCCGCAAGTACATTTGCCCCCAGTGAGATTCCGATAAAAAGATTGGTGAACACATTGATCAGTGCCGTCGTCGACCCTACCGCTGCGAGCGCCTGACTTCCGCTGAAACGTCCCACTACCACGATATCCACCGCGTTGAACATCAGCTGTAAGATTCCGGACAGCATCAGTGGTATGGAAAATGAAATCAATTTGTCCATGATGGTTCCATTGCACATATCAATCTCATATTTATTTTTCTTCAAAATAACTCTCTCCTTTTATAGTAATATCCTCAATCATGGCGTAAAGCCGTATTTTTTATTGTAGCATAAATTTATCCTTTGTGAACATATAATTATGGATTCGTTTTGTATATGTAAAGATGTTTTCCTTGACAGGACGTCAAAAACAACATATAATCACTTAGCTTATATGTTTTCATTTACATTCATTGTAAACGTCCATATCAGTTAATTATAAAAAAGGAGAATACGTATGAATATTCAGCTCTCAGAGCATTTTACCTATAAAAAATTACTTCGTTTTATCCTGCCCTCCATTATTATGATGGTATTCACTTCCATCTACAGTGTGGTGGACGGCATCTTTGTATCGAACTTTGTTGGAAAATCGGCATTTGCTTCCGTGAATCTCATTATGCCTTACCTGATGGGAATCAGTGCACTCGGATTTATGATCGGTACCGGAGGAAGTGCTTTTGTATCCAAAACCCTTGGTGAAGGAAAAAAAGAACTGGCAAATCAGTATTTTTCGATGCTGGTCACGATTGCTGCCATCGGAGGATTTGTGTTATCTGTTCTCAGTTTTATATTTATGAGGCGGATCGTCATGGTATTTGGTGCAGCCGGTGATCTGATTGATTATTGTACCCTTTACGGGCGGATCTCCTGCATATCCCTGACCGCTTTCATGCTGCAGAATGTCTTCCAGAGTTTCTTTGTGGCTGCCGGAAAACCTCAGCTTGGACTGAAAGTCATTGTGGCTGCCGGTTGTACAAACATTGTCCTCGATGCCCTGTTCATCGGTGTATTACACTTTGGAATTGCAGGCGCCGCGCTCGCAACCATGACCAGTGAATTTATCGGCGGGCTGCTCCCGGTGGTATATTTCTTCCGTAAGAACGACAGCCTCCTTCACTTTGTAAAGCCGGTATTCGACAGACGTGTATTTCTTAAGACCTGTACCAATGGTTCCTCGGAACTCATGACCAACCTGTCCATGTCCTTAGTCAATGCATTATACAATCTCCAGCTCATGGAGATTGCCGGAGAAAATGGTGTTGCTGCTTATGGCGCGGTTATGTACGTCAATTTTATCTTTGTTGCCACCTTCTTAGGCTATGCGATCGGCTGTGCCCCGGTGATCAGCTACCATTATGGTGCCGGAAATCACGCAGAGCTTAAAAATCTGTATAAAAAAAGTATGTCCATCATACTGGTCTGGGGCGTGATCCTGTTCGGTGCCGCGCAGTTACTGGCGCCTGTTCTGTCTAAGATATTTGTCGGTTACAATGCCGGCCTGTACGCTATGACACTGCATGGCTTCCGTGTATATGCCATTGCATTCCTGATCATCGGTATCAATATCTTCGGATCATCGTTCTTTACTGCACTGAATAACGGCCTGATATCGGCTGTCATCTCATTTCTGAGGACGTTAGTGTTCCAGGTCATCATGGTCCTGACACTTCCAATCTGGTTCGGGATCAACGGTATCTGGAGTGCGATCAGCGTTGCGGAGGCGTTGACACTTATCATGACCATTACATTTTTCATCCGTCAGAAAGATAAGTATCATTACCTGTAAGGTGATTGTTTCAAACACATAGTGATACAAAAAATTTACCACTGGCAGCTTCTCTTGCATGCTTAGGTATGAAAAAACGTATCTCGGAAATGTCCCCCTCTGATTGAAAAGGAAACATTTCTAAGATACGTTTTTATTTGTTGGAAATATATTTCAGGAAACAAATATATTCTCTCCTAATTCTCCTCCGCATAGAACACATTTTTATCCAGTGCCTTATTCTGATGTGCAACAATCGTTGTACATACGGCATCACCGGTGATATTAACGGCTGTTCTTGTCATATCCAGGATACGGTCAATACCCATGATCAGACCGATTGCCTCAACCGGAAGTCCGACAGAATTGAATACCATGGTCAGTGTTACCAGACCTACACTTGGCACACCGGCTGTACCGATCGAAGCAAGTGTTGCAGTTCCAATAACTGTAATATAGTCCGTCATGCTCAGATGGATTCCAAATGCCTGTGCGGCAAATACAACGGCCACACCCTGCATGATCGAAGTACCGTCCATGTTGATCGTCGCTCCAAGAGGAATGGTGAAGGAAGATATCTTCTTAGAGACTCCCACCTTCTTGGACAGTGTATCGATAGACAACGGAATTGTTGCATTCGATGTTGCTGTTGAGAATGCAAACGCCATAACCGGGAAGAATTTCTTGATGAATTTCAGCGGATTCAGTCCGGTAAAGATCTTCAACAGAATCTGGTATACACCGAAACACTGAATTGCCAGTGCAATCAGTACACCGATCATGTATTTTGCCAGTGGTACAAATGCGCTGAATCCGATGTTGGCAAATGTACGGCTGATCAGGCAGAAGACACCGATTGGTGCCAGTGACATGATCATCATCGTCATTTCCATCATGATATCGTTAAACTGACTGAAGAAGTTCGCAACAGTCTCCGCACGTTCTCCTAATTTTGCAAGGATCACACCAATGATCAGTGCGAATACGATAATCTGCAGCATCTCTCCACTTGCAAGGGAATTGATCGGATTGTCTGGGATAATATTTAACAGTGTATCCGTCAGAGACGTAGCCTTCATAGATTCTACGGTTGCTGCGTTGGATTTGATCGTACTCATATCCAGTCCCACACCAGGATTGATCAGATTACCGACAGACAATGCCACGGTAACAGCAAGTGCTGTTGTTACCAGGTAAAAGATCAGTGTTCTTGCACCAACCGTACCAAGCTTCTTCGTATCTCCGATCGACATACTTCCGCATACGAGTGAACAGAATACCAACGGTACAACCAGCATCTTCATCAGCTTGATGAATCCCTGTCCGATCACATACAGTACACCTTCTACGATAACGTCATCTTTGATATGTCCGCTCGGAATCGCATAACATAAGATAATTCCAAATAACGCTCCCGCAAGCAATGCGATAAAAATCTTCGTTGTAAGTCCTATTTTCTTCTTTTCTTTCTTCTGTGTCTCTCCCATATTAGCCCTCCGTTCTCTCATCCATATATTCTTTCAGTGAAGTTCTCCAGTCCGGCATCTCGTATACATTGATGATACGAAGGATAAAATTATCCAGAACCGCATATGCAGGTCTTGTAGAAGAAAGATCCGATTCGCTTGTCATAACCGGACGCAGACTGATCTTCTTTCCTGCAAGTTTTAAAACTTCCTGTGCAAATTCATAACGGTTGCATACCCCCTGACAGGTTGCATGATAGGTTCCGTATTCATTCGTTTTGATCAGATAAAGAATAATGCGTGCCAGGTCTTTTGCACTGGTCGGAGAGCCGAACTGATCCGAAGCAACCAGAAGCTCGTCCTTTGTATCTGCTGCATGAAGTACGCGGTTAACAAAGTTATTACCATTTCCATATACCCAGTTACTGCGCAGGATGAAATGCTTGTGTGTGAATTCTTTTACATAATTCTCTCCGGCTCTTTTCGACCGTCCATAAACTGTCTTCGGATTCGCATCATCGAATTCCGTATATGGAGTATGTCTGATTCCGTCAAATACATCATCCGTAGAGACCTGTACCATCTTGGCACCCGTCTTTCTTGCCACGATACTTAAGTTTCTTGCTCCCAGCGCATTTACACGATACGCAAGCTCCGGTTCTCTTTCACAGAGATCTGTATCTGTGACAGCCGCACAGTTGATGATCACATCCGGACGGTTGATCACTCCGAAATTCAGCACCTCATCCGTATCCGTAATATCTAATTCTTCTTTATCTGTATTGAACACTTCCATCTCTAATGGGTCCAGTACTTCATTGATGGCCGATCCGATCTGTCCGGATGCACCAACGATCCATAATTTTAACATATCTGTTCCTCCTCATCTGCGGAACCGGCTGCCGCCATTCTCTCCGCCTTGCTTTTCATATACAATGAGACCGCTGGTTTCAATTCTAAACCAACGGTCTCAAATTTACTCCACTATGGTAATTTTTTCCATACATCGGTAATGTCAGTATTCTTTCTGACCTCCTGTACAACTTTCGCACTGCTTACATGCAGGATATCTTTTCCTTCATTCTGCATAAAGACAAATACTGCGAACAATATCATACAGATAAATGTACGAATTCCGAAACTCCCTTGTTCCGCCTCTTCTTCACCATACAGGTCACTGTAAGATGCCCTGTATCTTGGATGTATTGCCGGTATCTCTGATTCCTGATACCTGTAACGTGTCTGTTCCAGAAGTTCTCTTCTTCTCTTTTCTGCTTCATTCACATACGCTCACCTCTGGAACAATATATGCTGCGTATGTTCCCCTCATGTGTAAAGACCTAACGGTCTGCCAGTTCTTTTACAATATCTTCCCACGTCAGGCCTTTTTCCACCATCAGTACCATTGCATGATACAGGAAATCAGCCAGTTCATATTTGACCTCTTCCGGATTCGGATTCTTTGCAGCGATCACAACTTCCGTTGCTTCCTCTCCGATCTTTTTCAGAATCTTATCGATTCCTTTATCGAACAGATAATTCGTGTAAGATCCTTCTTTCGGATTCTCCTTACGGTCTGCGATCGTATCGTATACGGATTCAAAGATCCGAAGCGGATTCGTCTCATCATAGTCAATGCCCACCAGCGGCTGGAAGAAGCAGGTCGGATTACCGGTATGGCATGCTGCTCCGATCTGATCTACCTTTGCAAGCAGTGTATCCAGATCACAGTCGATCGTCAGAGATTTTACATACTGGAAATGACCGCTCGTCTCACCTTTTACCCAGAGTTTCTGACGGCTTCTGCTGAAATACGTCATCTTGCCGGTCTTGATCGTCTCATAGAACGATTCCTCATTCATATATGCCAGCATCAGGATTTCCTGTGTCTTATAATGCTGGACAATAACCGGGATGAGTCCCTGATCATTGGTCTTAAACTGTGAGAACTCCATCATACTTTCAAAAGATGTCATCTTAATTCCTTCTTGTGTACATTTATCTTTGAATGCCACACAATCGATATCCGTACGGCTTACATATCTTCCCGAAAGTCCTCTGACTCCCGGACACTTCAAAATCTTGAATAACTCTGACTCTTCTTCCGTATCTGTAATGATCACACACGGTACATCCGTCACATTCATGATGGAATTCAGATCTAGTCTGTGCATAAAGATGATCTCGCTGCTGTAATCCTGGATCAGATGCTGATGCTTGAATAACGCATCAAAATCATTTAACGATACCGCAAGCTTCTCTTTCCCGAATCTTTTCGCCGCATCCTCGATCAGTTTGACACTGTCCGGTTTGGAGAAATTAAGCATTGCCCGTTTTGCACCTGCATACAGGATCTTCTTAATGTCTTCCTGTCGTCTGATATTGCCGCCTGCGATCATCGGGATTCTGATCACACGGTTGATACGCTTCATCAGTGTGATCGCTTCATCGTGTTCTTCATCAGAATCCGAAAGATCCAGCACGATCAGTTCATCTGCGCCGTGATCACTGTAATATTTTGCAAGTTCGATTACGTCTTTGGATACAACGGTCGGATCATCGATCCATCTGACCGCTTTTCCGTCTTTTATGAAAATGCATGGTATTAATCTTTTATAACTCATGTCTGTCCGTCTCCTTTTAGAGGCTTCCCTTTGTGGTCCATGCCTCTTTTATCCTTGGCTCTTCCATCGTCGCCATATCAAGTGCTTTTCCAAACGCTTTGAACAACGCTTCTGCCTTGTGGTGATCGTTGATGCCATCCAGAATCTTCAGATGAATGTTCATCATCGCACTGTAAGACACTGCATAGAAGAATTCCCGCACCATCTCGGTATCCATCTCACCCATCTTATCTGACACAAACTCCGCATCATAATTCAGATACGGTCTTCCGGAGAGATCCACCGCACAAAGTGCAAGTGTCTCATCCATCGGAAGCATAAAGTGTCCATAACGTTTGATTCCCGCTTTATCTCCGATTGCTTCCAGAATAGCCTGTCCAAGCACGATTCCCGTATCTTCAATGGTATGATGACTGTCCACTTCCAGATCACCTTTCGCATGTACCGTCAGATCGAATAATCCATGTCTTGCAAATCCATTCAACATATGATCAAAGAAACCGATTCCTGTATCAATCTCCGTCTTTCCTGTCCCATCCAGGTTCAGAGTTACCGTAATATCCGTCTCCTTGGTCGTTCTTGTCCTGGTGACTGTTCTGTTCATAGCTCCTCGCCTCCTTATTTCTGCCTGCTTCTACTCTTCGCCCTCAAAACGGACTTTGATAGAATTGGCGTGTGCCGTCAGCTGCTCTGCCTCGGCAAATGCTTCGATATCTTTATGTATCTCTCGTAATGCTTCTTCTGAGTATCCGATGATACTTGATTTCTTAATAAAATCATCCACTGACAGCGGTGAGAAGAATTTGGCCGTTCCATTTGTAGGAAGCACATGGTTCGGTCCTGCGAAATAATCTCCCAGTGGTTCACTTGCATATTCGCCGATAAAGATCGCACCGGCATTTCTTACCTTTGTCATGACATCATACGGATTCTTTGTCTGGATCTCCAGATGTTCGGATGCGATCTCATTTGCAATATCAATTACATCATCCATGGTATCTGCAACCAGAATGTATCCGTAATTGTCCAGTGATTTCTGAATGATCTCACTTCTGGAGAGTTCTTTTAAGAAACCATCCACTTCGTCCGATACTTTCTGCGCAAGTTCTTCGGATGTCGTTACCAGGATCGCCGATGCAAGTTCATCATGCTCTGCCTGCGAAAGAAGGTCTGCTGCAACGAATCTTGGATTTGCTGTCTCATCTGCGATTACAAGAATCTCACTTGGTCCGGCGATCGCATCAATGCTGACATATCCATAGACTGCTTTTTTCGCCAGTGCAACATAGATATTTCCAGGTCCTACGATCTTGTCGACTTTTGGAATGCTCTCTGTTCCGTATGCCAGCGCAGCAATTGCCTGTGCACCACCGACTTTATAGATCACATCCGCACCGGCTTCATGTGCTGCAACCAGTGCGTTCGGTGTCACTTTTCCATCTTTTCCAGGAGGTGTGACCATCACGATCTCGTCAACCCCTGCTACCTTTGCAGGTACGATATTCATCAGTACGGAAGATGGATATACAGCTTTTCCTCCCGGTACATATACACCGACTCTGTGAAGCGGTGTCACTTTCTGTCCCAGGATCGTTCCATCCGGTTTGCTGTCGAACCAGCTGTACTGTCTCTGTTTTTCATGATAGGTACGGATATTCTGAAGGGCTTTGCGGATGATCTCCACCAGTTTTGGATCGACTTCTTTATATGCCTCTTCGATCTCCTCTTCTGTGACTTTAATGTTGTCTGCAGTAATCTCTGCATGGTCAAATTTCTTTGTATATTCAAATACTGCCTGATCCTTTTCTGCCTTTACATGAGCGAGGATTTCCTGAACTCCCTGTTCATACTGACCATAATTATTCGGACTTCTCTTCAGAAGATCCTCCAGTAAGTTCTCTTTTGCATCTTTTGTCAAACGCTGTATTCTCATAGCCTTAACCGCCATCCTCTCGTATTATTTTCATTCTTTCTGTCTGTTACAGTATTATACCTGTTCCCGCAGTCTTGTCAGCAGGTCCTTGATTCTTGCACTTTCCATACGCATGCTGACCGGATTCACGATCATCCTTGCGGATAACGGGCACACTTCTTCTAACACTTCCAGACCATTTTCACGAAGTGTGGAACCAGTCTCTACGATATCCACGATCACTTCGGAAAGTCCGACGATCGGTGCAAGCTCGATCGAACCATTTAACTTAATGATCTCAACTGTCTGGTGTTTTGTATTATAGAAATAATCCTTTGCAATATTCGGATATTTTGTTGCCACACGGATCAGTTCATGATGCTGTAATAATGGTGCGGCATCTTTGTATCCACATACGCACATCTTACATTTTCCATAGCCTAAGTCCAGCACTTCATGGACCTTACGTCCTTCTTCCAGGATCGTATCTTTTCCGACCACTCCGATATCCGCTGCACCATATTCTACATAAGTCGGCACATCCGGTCCTTTTGCAAGGAAGAAACGAAGCTTCAGCTCTTCGTTGGTGAAGATCAGCTTTCTGGAATCTTTATCTTTCATCTCTTCACAGGTAATCCCGATTTTTTCAAATAATTCTAATGTCTGTTTTGCCAGACGTCCTTTTCCAAGGGCAAATGTCAGGTATCTCATAACGTCTAACTCCTATCTGTACTATTCACGATCTTCTGCTCTCCGGTAACAAGATTGACCATTGTCACTTCTCCGGTCTCCTCGATGTATACCAGACTTCCGGCATAATAATCATTTCCGTAACGGATATAATCTTCCAGTACGCTGTTCTCATCCTTTTTCAGAAGTTCCGCATTCTTGGCTTTTCTGCGGAAATCTTTTGCAAGACGGATTGCTTCGATCTGTTTGCCTTCTGCATATACGATGATCGTATTCTTTCTTGGATATACGATGCGGATCTTCTGACGGGTCAGTGCATTCACCAGTTCATCAATTACGATTGCAAAACCGATGGAAGGTGATTTTTTACCGAATTTTTCGATCAGGTGGTCATAACGTCCACCTTTTACAACCGCATCTCCGGTTCCGTAAGTATAGCCGCGGAATACAATTCCTGTATAGTATCCATAGGTTCCTGTCATACTCAGGTCAAATGTAACGAATTTTTCTACTCCGTAATAACGTAAGATACTGTATATCTTCTCCAGACGTCTGACTGCCATCACACCTTTGGAATTCGGTGCAAGGTTCTCTGCCTTTTCCAGGATATCAATTCCTCCGATCAGCTCATTCAATGCAGAGAATGCCTCTTTGGAGCTTCTCTTTGCCTGAATGCTGTCCAGGAATTCTTCTACACCGAAGTAGTTTCGGTTACCGATCAGTTCTCTGACTCTTTCTTCTGCTTCTTCGTCCAGACTTGCATCTTCGATCAGGCTCTGGAAGAAATCAACATTGCCGACGCAGAGCTGGAATTCTTTCAGACCGATCGTCAGCATTGATTCGATCACCAGGGCAAGCATCTCTGCATCTGCCTCTACCGAATCGTCTCCGACAAATTCCGCACCCATCTGCGTCGTCTCTCTTAAACGACCCTGATAGCTGGAATGGTTCACGAATGTATTCCCTGTATAACACAGACGGATCGGAAGATTCTCATCTTTGAACAACGTTGCCGATGCTCTTGCGATCGACGGTGTGATATCCGGTCTTAATACAAGTGTGTTTCCGTCTTTATCAAAGAATTTATAAAGATCATTGGCCGGTGTCGTTCCGATCTCTTCACGGAACACATCAAAATATTCGATCGTCGGAGTCTGGATATCATGATATCCATATAAATGAAATACTTTTTTCAATCTGCTTTCCAACGCAAGTTTCTTACCACATTCTACGTTGTATATATCCCGTACTCCCTCCGGAGTGTGTAATTTCTTCTTCATATGTCCTCCAAGTAGTAATATTCTTTTTGGCACTTTAGTGTGCTACCATGTTAAAAAATCACTTTGCATTATACGCAGTTTCATCCGTTTTGTCAAGTTCATCACGAAGTTCCAGATCAAGATTCAGTGCATCCAGATACGGAACATAACATCCCCGGAAGAATTTCATGAAAAAACGCTCATCCAGTTCATCAAAACGGAAGCTTTTTCTTCCGCCGTTCTGCGCCCGCATCCAGAACTTATACAACTCTTCAAAGCGCATATAATATAGGATGTTTTTAGACGAATAATAAATCAGAATAAATGCGATTCCCTGCTGCTTTTCAAAATTCTTCATAAATTCCACCTGGTGTTCATGAATATTCTGAAGCGGAAATGTCTCTGCCACACATTCTTTTGCATCAAAGCACACCGGGATTCCCTGCACCGCACCGATATAATCGATCGTACTGCGCTGGTCAAAATAAGCAAGCGTGATCTGCCTGTGTTCTTTGTCCATCCGCACCGGCGTGATCGGTGTCGGGATCTTCTGCATCAGTGCCAGATTTTTCTCCAGATACCACTCATTGGTACGGTTGACCATATCTTCTAATGTAGAACCTCTAAGGCCTCTCGAGTTCCATGTTCCCATGCTGTCTCCTTTATCAGTTTCCAGAACGTCCCCGGTACTTTTGCATAAAATGTCTTTCCGGAGAGATTCTCCAGTTCTTTCTTCATACCGGGCATTGTAAGCTGGTAGGCATGCAATACCTGGTCTTCAATCTTCCATTCTTTTTTATAACGGTCATTCCATTTCTTAGAGCCGTATTTGTAATCTCCGAGAAGCGGATGTCCGGTACTCGCCAGATGTGCACGGATCTGATGGGTACGTCCGGTGATCAGATGTACCTTCAGAAGCGTCATTTCTTCATTCCACGCGATCGGGACATATTCTGTTTCTATAGGAAGGCCATTTTCCGGAAGACTCTTTCCCGGAAGGCCTTTTGCATCTTTGGAAAAGCCTCCCTTTGAAAGGCTGACACGGTTCGTCTTCTCGTCTTTTACAAGATACCCCCTGATGTGTGCCGGCTCCGTGATCCTGCCCTTTACAATACACAGATAATATTTTTTCAGTGTACGTTTCTTGAATAATTCTCCCATCTGCTGTAAGCCTGCCAGACTCTTCCCGGCAACGATCAGACCGCTGGTATTCCGGTCCAGACGGTTGCAGATCGACGGGCGAAAGGTCTTAAGATTCTCTCTGGTGAGCTGCCCGGATTCCAGAAGATATGCTGTCACATTCTCCACTACCGATACATCTGTTTCCTTCGCCTTCTGCGACAGCATTCCGGACGGTTTATTGATGAATATCACATTCTGATCTTCATAGATCACGTCCAGCTTCACCGTATTCTTTATGCTTTCTTCCACCGTCTTTCCAGCTGCCTGGAATTTGGCAATGGTATCATCTGCCAGAAACAGTTTCACGCTGTCTCCTTTTTTCAGATGTTCGTTCCCGGTTGCTTTCTTTCCATTCAGCACAATATTCTTTTTACGCAGCATTTTGTAAATAAAGCTTCCCGGCGCTTCGCTCAGATACTTGCGCAGCAGTTTATCCAGGCGCTGTCCTGCCTCATTGTCATGAATGATCAGTTCTTTCATATTCTCTTCTAACTCCCGCTGTTTTTTACATAGAAATGTTTAAGATGATCTTTCGGATCTTTTTTTCTCTCCGTAATGATTCTTTCTGTTCTACTGCTGCCATATTATTCATGCCCTCTGCACGTGATAAAAATGCAGTATAGTCATGGAAAATCTTCACCGTCATCTTATCATAATGATTGTCTTTTAAAATATCTTTGATGTGACGGGCAAGTGCCGTCTCATCAGTCTTCGGATTACTTGCATATCCGCAGACAACGTGTCCGGATACAACCACTGCATCCAGAGGCATAACCTTCTGTGAACTGGTAATGATCATATCATATGCCTTCAGGATCAGAGGTGCTTTTTCCTCCAGTTCCTGATATTTTGCTTCCTCAATACTCTTATATGGTGCCATTGTGATAAATTCTACCAGCATCTTTGCTGCCGGAAGACATCCGACTACCGCTACAACGGTAAGCAGATTCAGTCTGGATCCGGTCTGAATATATCCGGTTACAAAGATTGCGATCACAATTGCAAATTCTACGACCGCTCCCAGAAGATATTTCTGTTTTCTTGCCTTTACATATCCCGGCTGTCCTTTTTCTGTTCTCATATTGTCTGTCCTTTTTGTTTTCTATTTATAATTTTTCTGTGATCGTCTTTTTCTATCGTGGAAAAACATTTTCCGGGTTCATAGACGTTCCGTATATATCTTTATATATCCGCATGGTTGATCTTCATCATCCCCCATACAAGCAGGCGGTCCGGAAGGATCTTGGAAAGGATTCTGGAACCTTTCATTGCTGCTCCATATACCGAAACGCGTCTCCCACGCACGCTGTCTGTAAGAGCCTGTGTCACCACCGCTTCCGGTTCGGCACAGAGTGCTTCTTTTTCACTTGCCGCAAGCGCACCGGCCCGGTCAAAGAATTCTGTACGTACCGGTCCCGGACACACTGCCGTTACCAGGATCCCCTGTTTCTTCAATTCCGCTGCCAGCCCCTGTGAAAAACGCAGTACATATGCTTTGGAAGCCGCATATACACAGAATCCCGGCTGTGCACAGAATGCAGCCGCCGAAGCCAGATTGACGATCCGGCTGCCTTTCGACAGATACGGCAGACAGATTCCTGTCATTCTGGTGAGTGCCGTACTGTTCAGATCAACCATGCCGCACTGTTCTTTCAGATCAATGTCACTGACGTTACCGATCTTTCCATATCCCGCTGCATTTACAAGCATTCTTACATCTGCCTGCCGGCGATCCAGTTCTCTTTGCAGTTTTTCGAAAATATAATCTCTCTGCATATCCCCGTCGAAGATCCTGACCGGGATCTTTACCTGTTCCTGCAGATTTTTCAGACGGTCTGTCCGTCTTGCCACCACCCATAATTCATCCAGGTTCTTATACAGCTGCGGGATCTGAAGCGCAAATTCCCTGCCCATTCCCGACGATGCTCCTGTAACGATCGCTATTTTCAACTTTAACACCTCTCTACATCCATCCGGCTGCCGGTTTTTCATCATTTTTTCTCTTTATGCTATTTCTCTTGCTGTTATTTTTTCTTATGCACATTCCGGATCGATTTCTTTTTCTGTCTGCTTCTATCCGTTCCCGTATTCTGTCTGTCACTTTGCACAGTATTTCTTCTGGAATGCTCATTTTTGTTTTTTCCACGGTCATTTCGTCCCGGTTTTCCGGAAGACTTCTGATTCTGCGGTTTCTGTCCCGATGCTTTCTGCTGTGATCTGCCTTCGAATTTTCTCGGGCGTATCAGACAGTGTTTGTCAAATCCTACCAGATCCATGCGGTGTGCCTTCTTCAGAGCCTCCATGACCAGATCATAATTCTTCGGATCCCGGTACTGGATCAGAGCTCTCTGCATTGCCTTTTCATGCGGATTCTTCGGCACATAGACCGGCTGCATCGTTCTTGGATCCACGCCTGTATAATACATACACGTCGAGATCGTTGACGGTGTCGGATAGAAATCCTGCACCTGTTCCGGCATATATCCAAGATCCCGGATATGCTCTGCAAGTTCTACCGCATCTTTCATTCTGGAACCCGGATGCGAAGACATCAGATACGGCACCAGATACTGGTCTTTGTGGATCTTCTGGTTCATCTTATTGTACTTTTTCACAAATTCCTGATATACACTGTTCTCTGGTTTTCCCATCAGTGTAAGGACATCATCCGATACATGTTCCGGTGCAACCTTTAACTGTCCGCTTACATGATAACGGCAGAGTTCCTCCAGAAATGCATCACTTTTATCCGCAACAACATAATCGAACCGGATTCCCGAACGGATAAATACCTTCTTCACTTTCGGAATGTCACGCAGTTCTTTCAGAAGTTTGATATAGTCTCTGTGATCTACTTTCAGATTCGGACACGGCTTCGGGAACAGACACTGGCGGTTCTTACATACACCTCTTGTGAGCTGCTTTTCGCAGGATGGCTGACGGAAGTTCGCCGTCGGACCTCCTACGTCGTGGATATATCCCTTAAAGTCCTTTTCCTGCGTGATCATCTTCGCCTCATCTAACAGCGACTCGTGGCTTCTCACCTGCATGATCCTTCCCTGATGGAAGGTAAGTGCACAGAAGCTGCAGCCGCCAAAGCAGCCACGGTTGCTGATCAGACTGAATTTGACCTCAGAGATTGCAGGTACGCCGCCGTCCTTCTCATAAGAAGGATGGTACGTCCGCATATAAGGCAGTCCATAGACATCGTCCATCTCTCCTTCCGAAAGCGGCAGTGCCGGTGGATTCTGTACTACATACAGATGCTCATTATATGGCTCTACCAGCCTTTTCCCGGCAAATGGATCGGTATTGCAGTACTGTGTATAAAAGCTTCTTGCATACTCAAGCTTATCCTGCTTCATATCTTCGTATCCCGGAAGGATCTCCGCGTCATAGACACTGTCCAGACTCTTCGTCTTATAGACCGTTCCGGCGATAAATGTGATATCGCTGACCGCAATGCCGCTGTCCAGAGCTTCTGCGATCTCAATGATCGAATGTTCTCCCATTCCATAAGATATCAGATCTGCACCGGAATCCAGCAGGATCGAACGTTTTAATTTGTCCGACCAGTAATCATAATGCGCCAGTCGTCTGAGACTTGCCTCGATCCCTCCGAGGATGATCGGTGTCTTCTTATATACCTGACGGATCAGATTACTGTATACAAC
>JBNMJT010000039.1:0-18488 GCA_050873945.1 Dorea sp. | reverse complement strand
GATACAACAATTCCGGAAGGAATGGTAGACGACAAGACAAAATTCTTCATCAACCCGACAGGACGTTTCGTAATCGGCGGACCACACGGAGACAGCGGACTTACAGGACGTAAGATCATCGTAGATACTTATGGTGGAATGGCACGTCACGGCGGCGGAGCTTTCTCTGGAAAAGACTGTACAAAGGTTGACCGTTCTGCAGCTTATGCAGCACGTTATGTTGCTAAGAATATCGTTGCAGCAGGACTTGCTAAGAAATGTGAGATCCAGTTATCTTATGCGATCGGTGTTGCACATCCGACATCTATCATGGTAGATACATTCGGAACAGGTGTGCTGGAAGATGACAAACTGGTAGAGATCGTTCGTGAGAACTTCGACCTCCGTCCGGCAGGAATCATCAAGATGCTTGATCTTAGAAGACCAATCTACAAGCAGACAGCAGCTTACGGACACTTTGGCCGTACAGACATCGACCTTCCATGGGAGAAACTGGACAAGGTAGAAGATCTCAAGAAATATCTGTAAGAATCGGGTATAAAAGCAAAATGTTTTAAAGAATAATTTCCATAGAATGTTTTGCAGACAGTTTTTATAGAAATTTTATAAAAGTTTATGGGTGCTTTGGTGTGAAGCACCCATTTTTCATGCTATAATTTTTGAGTGGAGGACAGATATATGAAGCTGAAAACACGATTGGTTATAGCATTTTTTACGATAATAATTATACCGGTCCTGATGGCAGCCATGATGGTTTCGCTGGTGTGCCGGTATCAGATCGGGGTAGTAGAGAAGAATTACGGAATTACGGGGACTACGATTTCTGATTTTACCAATTCCATGCAGGTGCTCGCGCGCGTTACGGAGAAGCCGTATCATGAACTGAAGCAGATGTCAGAGGATTCATCTGTAATGGAAGATGCTACGGAACTGGATCAGTTCAATAAAAAACTGGAAGATAAGAATGCATATCTTCTGGTAAGAAAAGATGGAACGATCGTATATACAGGAAGTGATGATGATCATGTGAAAGACGTGATCGCGCAGCTCCCGGGATACGGCGATACGGATACGACATCGGAGAACGGGATTTATCTTGGCGGTGATGCGGAGGTACTGATAAAGCAGGTGGATTTTGAATATGCCGACGGAAGTAAAGGAAGTGCATTTATTGTATCGGATGTGTCAAATGTGATTCCGGAAGTAGGACAGTTTTTCATGAAGATCATGATTGGAATTGTGGTGATACTGGTATTTACATCGGCAATCCTGATCGTCTGGATCTACCGGGCTGTTATGGGACCGATTGGAAAGATGCAGACGGCGGCGCAGAACATCAAAGAAGGTAATCTGGATTTCGAGCTGAAGCCGGAAGCAGATGATGAACTTGGAATGCTTTGTCAGAGTCTGGAAGAGATGAGAGGACGTCTGAAGGATAATGCCGAAGAAAAGTTGAAGTATGATAAAGAAAGCAAAGAACTGATCAGTAACATTTCTCATGATCTGAAGACACCGGTGACAACGATCAAAGGTTATGCGGAAGGAATCATAGACGGCGTGGCAGATACACCGGAGAAGATCGACCGCTATGTGAGGACCATTTACAATAAAGCAACAGAGATGAATACACTGATCAATGAGCTGACATTGTATTCGAAGATTGATACGAATAAGATTCCTTATAATTTTAATATCGTATCGGCAAATGAATATTTCAATGACTGTGCAGATGACCTGTCGGTGGAACTGGCGGCGCAGAATGTGGAATTTGGATATTTTAACTATGTAGAAAAGAATGTACGGATCATTGCAGATCCGGAACAGGTAAAACGTGTGATCCATAATATTGTCAACAATTCGTTGAAATATATGGATAAACCAAAGGGCATGATCAATCTGCGTGTCAAAGATGTGGGAGATTTTGTACAGATCGAACTGGAAGACAACAGAAAGGGAATTGCGGCAAAGGATCTGCCGAATATCTTTGACCGCTTCTACCGTACCGATTCATCAAGAAATTCTTCGACCGGAGGAAGCGGCATCGGCTTATCGGTAGTTAAGAAGATCATCGAGGAACACGGCGGCAAGATCTGGGCGACCAGCCGGGAAGAGACCGGAACGACAATGTATTTTGTACTAAGAAAGTATCAGGAGGTACCAATCAATGAGTAAGATATTGATAGTAGAAGACGAAGAAGCAATTGCAGATCTGGAACGGGATTATCTGGAACTGAGTGGATTTACCGTAGAGGTGGCGAATGACGGAGATACAGGGCTTCAGAAAGCACTGAACGAAGATTACGATCTTCTGATCCTGGATCTGATGCTGCCTGGAACGGACGGATTCGACATCTGCCGTCAGGTGCGTGATGTGAAGAACACGCCGATCGTGATGGTATCTGCGAAGAAGGATGATATCGATAAGATCAGAGGTCTGGGGCTCGGTGCCGATGATTACATGACGAAGCCGTTCAGTCCGAGTGAGCTGGTAGCGAGAGTGAAAGCACATCTGGCAAGATATGACCGTCTGACAGGAAGTGCGGCAGAGAAGAATAAAGTCATCGAGATCAGAGGCCTGAAGATCGATACGACGGCAAGACGTGTATGGGTAAATGGAGAAGAGCGTACATTTACGACAAAGGAATTCGACCTGCTGACATTCCTTGCAAGTCATCCGAACCATGTATATTCGAAAGAAGAATTGTTCCGTGAGATCTGGGATATGGAATCCATCGGAGATATTGCGACGGCAACCGTGCATATCAAGAAGATCCGCGAGAAAGTGGAAGTGGATACGTCCAACCCGCAGTATATTGAGACGATATGGGGCGTTGGGTATCGGTTTAAGGTATAAAAGAAAATCCCCGGAGGTCTGGGACACCTCCGGGGGTTTTTATTCAATTGGGGATATGGTATGATAATATAAAATAACCAGAAACACGAGGAACAACATATATGATCACAAGTACATCCAACGCCAGAATCAAACGTCTGGTAAATTTAAAAAAGAAGAGAAAACTAAGAGACGAAGAAGGTGTCTTCCTGGTAGAAGGAATCCGCATGTTCCGTGAAGTACCGCTCGACAAATTAAAAGAAGTCTATGTATCCGAATCATTCTATAAGAAAGAAAAAGATACCGTAAAAGAGGTTCTGAAAGATTCAAAGGTAAGAGTCGAAGAACTGACAGACACCGTATTCGCCCATGCATCAGATACCAAGACCCCGCAGGGCATCCTGTGTGTGGTGGAGCAGATGAATCATAAGGTCAGTGAACTGACTTCAGCGGAGTGTCCGCTGATCATGGTATTAGACCATCTGCAGGATCCGGGAAATCTTGGCACAATTCTCCGTACAGCAGAGGGGGCCGGAGTGACCGGAATCCTCATGGACAGAGAATGCGTCGATATCTATAATCCGAAGACGATCCGCTCAGCGATGGGATCGGTATACCGTATGCCGTTCGTCTATGTAGAAGATCTGGGCAAAGGTATCCAGGATTTAAAAGATAAAGGCATCACAACCTATGCGGCACATCTGGAAGGAAAGAATTCTTATGATGAGGAAGACCTGACGAATCCATGTGCCTTCCTGATCGGTAACGAAGGAAATGGACTCCGAAGAGAGATCGCAGATATGGCAGATTGCTATATCAAGATTCCGATGCTTGGACAGGTAGAGTCGCTGAATGCGGCGATCGCATCCTCTGTATTGATGTTCGAGGCCGCAAGACAGAGAAGAAAAGCGGAGTAATTTTCCAGAATTCGTTTTATACAGAATATAAATCTGCATATTACATAAAATGAGATACAATCCGCTCATTTTACACAAGAAAATTGCTTTCTTTATCAGAGTATAGTAATATAGTGAACAAGAAATAATATATACGGAAAAGAGAGGACGGCTTATGAAAGTGATCTATTGGCTGGCAATATTCATTGTACTGCTGATCATTGAAATTGCGACAATGGGGCTTACCACGATCTGGTTCGCAGGAGGAGCACTGATTGCATTCTGTGCGGGACTTGTCGGCTTCGGACTGGGAGTGCAGATCGGAGTGTTTATCGTAGTTTCGATCCTGTTTCTGATCCTGACAAGACCGATTGCGGTGAAGTATTTTAATCAGGAGAGACAGAAGACGAACGCAGAGAGTCTGATCGGTCAGCAGGCACTGGTGACCGAAGATATCGATACGATAAAAGCAAATGGACAGGTAGAAATCCGCGGCCAGATCTGGTCGGCGAAGACGGATGAGCCGGACGGAAAGATTCCAAAGAACACAGTTGTTGTAGTAAATGGTATTCAGGGCGTAAAGCTGATCGTGAGGACCAGAGAGGAGTAAAGTATGATTTTGGGATTGATTTTATTAGTGATTATTATCTGCGTGGTGATTTCCTGCGTAAAGGTAGTCAGACAGGCACAGGCACTTGTCATTGAAAGACTGGGTGCGTACCAGGCAACATGGGGAACCGGACTTCATTTTAAGATTCCGATCCTTGACCGTGTGGCAAGAAGAGTGGATTTAAAAGAGCAGGTAGTAGATTTTGCACCACAGCCGGTTATTACGAAAGATAACGTAACAATGAGAATTGATACGGTTGTATTCTATCAGATTACAGATCCGAAGATGTTCTGTTATGGTGTAGCGAATCCGATCATGGCGATCGAGAATCTGACAGCTACGACACTCCGTAACATCATCGGTGATCTGGAATTAGACCAGACACTGACATCCAGAGAGACGATCAATACGAAGATGCGTGCTTCCCTTGATGTGGCAACCGATCCTTGGGGAATCAAGGTGAATCGTGTAGAACTTAAGAATATTATTCCACCGGCAGCTATCCAGGATGCAATGGAGAAACAGATGAAGGCAGAGCGTGAACGCCGTGAAGCCATCTTACGTGCCGAAGGTGAGAAGAAGTCTACCATTCTTGTGGCAGAAGGTCACAAAGAGTCTGCAATTCTGGATGCCGAAGCTGAGAAGCAGGCAGCAATCCTGAAGGCAGAAGCACAGAAAGAAGCAACGATCCGTGAGGCAGAAGGTAAAGCAGAAGCCATCATGAAAGTACAGCAGGCGAATGCCGACGGTATCCGTTTCCTGAAAGAAGCAGGAGCAGATGAGGCGGTGCTTACAATGAAGAGTCTGGAAGCATTTGCGAAAGCAGCAGATGGAAAAGCGACGAAGATCATCATCCCGTCAGAGATCCAGAGTATTGCTGGTCTGGTGAAATCTGTCACGGAGATCGCTGCTGACGATAAAAAAGAAGAAAAATAGACAAAGACATAAGATAAGAGTCAAAAAATAGAAGCGAGGTACAAAACAATGGATTTAAAGGGAAGAAATTTTCTGACACTGAAAGATTTTACTCCGGAAGAGATCACATATCTGATCGATCTTGCCGCAGACCTGAAAGATAAGAAGAAAAAAGGAATTCCTGTTGATAAGTACAGAGGTATGAATGTGGCTCTGATATTTGAAAAGACGAGTACCAGAACACGCTGTGCATTTGAAGTGGCTGCCCATGATATGGGTATGGGAACAACGTATCTGGATCCATCAGGATCTCAGATCGGTAAGAAAGAAAGTATCGAAGATACTGCAAGAGTTCTCGGAAGAATGTTCGATGGAATCGAGTATCGTGGATTCGGTCAGGAGATTGTAGAAGAACTGGCAGAGTATGCCGGTGTTCCGGTATGGAACGGACTGACGAATGAATATCATCCGACACAGATGCTGGCAGATATGCTGACGATCCGTGAACACTTCGGACACTTGAAAGGCATCAAGCTGGTATACATGGGTGATGCAAGATATAACATGGGTAACTCCCTGATGATCGCATGTGCCAAATTAGGTATGCATTTCGTGGCATGTACATCCAAGAACTATTTCCCGAATGAGGAACTGGTAGAGACATGCAAAGGATATGCCAAAGAGACAGGTGCAACGATCACACTGACAGAAGATATCGAAAACGGAACAAAGGATGCAGACGTTGTCTATACAGATGTATGGGTATCCATGGGTGAGCCGGACGAAGTATGGGAAGAGCGTATCCGTGAACTGTCTCCATACAAGGTAACAAAGAAAGTAATGGAAAATGCAGGAGAACAGGCAATCTTCTTACACTGCCTGCCGGCATTCCATGACCTGAAGACCAAGATCGGTAAACAGATCCATGACAAATTCGGTCTGGACGATATGGAAGTAACAGATGAGGTATTCGAGTCTCCACAGTCAAAAGTATTTGATGAAGCAGAGAACCGTATGCATACGATCAAGGCTGTTATGGTGGCAACACTTGGTGAAAGAGAGTAGGCAAGAGCAGACAGAGTATGAAATCAGAAATATTACGTTTGTTAAAAGAAAGTGATACATATATTTCCGGACAACAGCTGTGCGAACAGTTCCAGGTGTCAAGAACGGCTATCTGGAAAGTGATCGATCAGCTTAAAAAAGAAGGATATCAGATAGAGGCGGTGCGTAACAAAGGCTACCGCCTTATCGAAAGTCCGGATGTGATGTCAAAGGCAGAGATCGAAAGCCTGGTAGACACAAAATGGGCAGGAAAAAATGTCGTATACTACGATGAAATTGACTCGACCAATAACCGCGCCAAAGAAGCGGGAGATAACGGGGCTGCTCACGGTACTTTATTCGTGGCAGATATGCAGGTGGCAGGAAAAGGCCGCAGAGGCCGTGTGTGGAAATCGCCGTCCGGCAGCAGTATCTATATGACGATCCTGTTATATCCAGATATCCCGCCGGTAAAAGCACCACAGCTTACGTTACTTATGGCGATTGCTGTGGCAGAAGGCATCCAGGAAGTGACCGGACTTGAGACGAAGATCAAGTGGCCGAATGATATCGTTGTGAATGGAAAGAAGATCTGCGGTATCCTGACGGAGATGAGTACGGAGATCGACTACATCAATCATGTTGTGATCGGTGCGGGGATTAATGTGAATCAGGATTCATTTCCTGACGATATCAAGGCAACAGCATCATCACTGAAGCTGGAGCTTGGAAAGAGTGTCAAGCGTTCCGAACTGATCGCAGCAGTGATGAAGAGCTTTGAAAAATGTTATGAGATCTTCATTACGACAGAAGATCTGTCGGGATTACAGGAACTTTATAATTCAATGCTGGTGAACAGGGACCGGGAGGTCAAGGTCCTGGAACCGGGGAATGAATATAAAGCACATGCCATCGGCATCAATCAGACCGGAGAACTGATTGTAAGAACGCCGGATGGGGAAGAGAAAGAAATCTATGCCGGAGAGGTATCAGTTAGAGGAGTATATGGATATGTATGATGGAAAAGTGGTGCTTTGCGGCGCTAATTCATATGAAGAAAAATATTATCTGAATCCGGATTTTGAACAGCTACCGGATGATGTGAAGAATGAACTGAAGATCATGTGCGTATTGTATGTACATGACGTAGGGGGAATCCTTACGCTGGTGTTCGAAGAAGATGGAGAATTATGCTTTGAGGTATCAACCGAAGAGTTCGACCCGATGTTCGATGACATCGGAAGCCAGCTTAAGATCAAGCAGCTGCAGAGAGACAAACAAGACCTTCTGCAGGCACTGCAGTTATATTATAAGGTATTCTTCCTGGGTGAAGAGATAAACAGCGAAGAGTAACCAGAAGACAGCAGACAAAACAGGAGGAGAAAGATGCTTCTTGTAATCGATGTAGGAAATACGAACATTACACTTGGTGTGTTTGACAAAGAAGAATTATTTGGCACATTCCGTATGAAGACAAAGCAGCCGAGAACATCGGATGAATACGGAATTACCTTACAGGAACTGGTAGAAAGACATGGAATTGAAAGTTCGAAGATCAATGCAGTGATCCTTGCATCCGTAGTGCCGGATGTGATGCATTCACTTGGCAGTGCGATCATCAAATATTTCGGCGTAAAGCCGGTGGTTGTATCTGCGGGGATTAAGACGGGAATCCGTATTGTCACAGAGAATCCAAGACAGGTCGGACCGGACCGTATCGTGGATGCGGTAGGTGCGTATACTTTATATGGCGGTCCAACGATCGTTGTGGACTTTGGAACGGCAACGACATTTGACGTGATCGGACCGGATGGAACATTTGAGGCCGGTGTGATCGCACCGGGAATCCGCACTTCGGCACAGTCTCTCTGGGGAGAGGCAGACATGCTTCCGGCGATCGAGATCCGCAAGCCGAATTCTATTTTGGCGAAAGAGACGATTTCTGCGATGCAGGCAGGTCTGGTATATGGTCAGATTGGTCAGACGGAATATATTATCAAACGGATGAAAGAAGAGTCCGGATATCCGGATGCGAAAGTAGTAGCAACCGGAGGACTTGGCAAGATGATCGCAAATGAGACGGATATGATCGATGTGTACGATTCGCAGCTTACGTTAAAAGGACTTCGTTTCATTTATGAAAAGAATAAGAAAAATAAATAATCTACGGTGTTGATAAGGTAGACTTTCAGAGAAATGTGCAGCACTATATATCAAGACGAGTTCCGCTTGTATGTGGGATTGTCTTAGCTGATATATAGTGCTGTGTGTTTCTTATAGAAATGTAGTATAATCACGAAAAATTATGGTTGCAAATTAACCTGTGATAACCCGGGCAGAAGATGGATATAAATGGACCTGTGATAACCGGGACAGAAAATGTTTGTAATTAAAATATGGTAACAGGAGTAGAAAGATGAAAATCGGGAATGTTAATCTGGCAAATCCATATATCCTTGCGCCGATGGCGGGAGTGACGGATCTGCCATTCAGACTGTTATGCAAAGAACAGGGAGCAGGTCTTCTCTGCATGGAGATGATCAGTGCCAAAGCTTTGCAATATAAGAACAAAAATACAAAAGCATTACTTGCGATACATCCGGAAGAATACCCGGTGTCGTTACAGCTCTTTGGTTCCGACCCAAAGATCATGAGCGAGATGGCGAAGATGATCGAGGAACTGCCATTCCAGATCCTGGATATCAATATGGGATGTCCGGTGCCGAAAGTAGTACGGAATGGAGAAGGTTCCGCACTTATGAAGAATCCACAGCTGGTACACGAGATCGTATCAGCTGTGTCGAAAGCGATCGAAAAGCCGGTAACGGTAAAGATCAGAAAAGGATTCGACGACGACAACATCAATGCCGTGGAGATCGCAAAGATCATTGAAGATGCGGGCGGCGCAGCTGTTGCCGTACATGGAAGAACAAGAGAACAGTATTATTCCGGAAAAGCAGACTGGGATATCATCCGCCAGGTCAAAGAAGCCGTATCCATTCCCGTTATTGGAAATGGCGATGTGACTTCAGGAGAGATGGCACTTCAGATGAGAAGAGAAACAGGCTGTGACGGCGTGATGATCGGAAGAGGAGCACAGGGCAATCCATGGATCTTCCACGAACTTCAGGAATACGAAAGAACTGGTGTTGTTCCACCAAGACCGACACCGGAGAAGATCAAGGAGAGGATGCTCAGACATGCACGGCTGCAGATCGAATTCAAAGGAGATTTCATCGGAATCAGGGAAATGCGTAAGCACGTTGCATGGTATACAAAAGGAATGAAAGGTTCTGCAAAACTCAGGGATGCGATCAACCAGGTGGAATCTTATGAAGAGCTGGAAACACTTCTGGACAAGGCAATCGTGTAGACAAAAAACATTGACATAAAACACGCATTTATGTATAATAATGAAATTGTGAAAGTATCTTTATTCTATGACAGATTAATTATTCAGATAGATGATTCAGGCATAAAAATGTCAGAGTAATATGGAACAGAAAAAGGAGCAGGAGACAGATGGAAGCAAAGAAAAAATTACTTACTTATGCTGGTTTAAAAGCACTGGAAGATGAACTTGAGAACCTCAAGGTTGTAAAACGTAGAGAGATCGCCCAGAAGATCAAAGAAGCAAGAGAACAGGGAGACTTATCAGAGAACGCTGAGTACGATGCAGCAAAAGACGAGCAGAGAGATATCGAAGCACGTATCGAAGAGCTGGAAGGTATTCTTAAGAATGCAGAAGTTGTAGTAGAAGATGAAGTTGACTTCGATAAGATCAATATCGGATGTACAGTAAAGGTATTCGACATCACATTTGATGAAGAGATGGAATTCAAACTGGTTGGTTCTACAGAAGCAAACAGTCTGGAAGGAAAGATCTCTAACGAATCACCGGTTGGTCAGGCTCTGATGGGCAAACAGATCGGAGATGTCGTAACTGTAGAGACACAGGCTGGAGTAATGGAGTACAAGGTACTGGATATCAGCCGTTCATTATAAGAGACAGGCAGACACCCGTCGAAGAATAATCAGGACACACTCAGGCCTCTCTTACACGGGAGGTCTGAATTCGGATAAGGAAAGTATGCAAGAGAAATTGCCAGGGCAAGATCTCTGTATAAGGAAGGAGAATATAAAGTGGCTAAGCAGCAGAACAACGGACAGGAACAGGACGTGAACCAGTTAAGAAAGGTTCGCCGTGATAAATTAGCAGAACTGCAGCAGAACGGAAAAGACCCGTTCCAGATCACAAAATTCGACCAGACACATCACTCACTGGAAGTGAAGAGTCTGTATGAAGCACATGAGGCAGAACTTTTAAAAGACCACCAGACACCAGACGTAGAGGGAATGGATGAAGAACAGGCAAAAGAAGTTCTGAAGAAAGATTATGAAGAGAGAAGAAGCATCATGGATGCGAATCCAATCCACGTATCTATCGCAGGACGTATGATGTTCAAGAGAGTTATGGGTAAAGCTTCTTTCTGTAACATTCAGGATCTTCAGGGAAGCATCCAGGTATATGTTGCAAGAGATGCAATCGGAACAGACTCTTATGCAGATTTCAAACGTTCGGACATCGGTGACATTTTCGGATTAGAAGGATTTGCCTTCAGAACAAGAACTGGAGAGATCTCTATCCATGCAGAGAAGATGACACTTCTTTCCAAGAGTTTACAGATTCTTCCGGAGAAATTCCATGGATTAACAGATACAGATACTCGTTATCGTCAGAGATATGTAGAACTGATCATGAACCCAGAGTCAAAAGAGACATTCATCAAACGTTCTAAGATCATCAAAGAGATCCGTAACTTCTTAGACGGACGTGGATTCATGGAAGTAGAGACTCCGATGCTGGTAAGCAACGCAGGTGGAGCAGCTGCAAGACCATTTGAGACACATTACAATGCACTGAACGAAGATGTAAAACTTCGTATTTCTCTGGAATTATACCTGAAGAGACTGATCGTCGGAGGACTTGAGAGAGTATACGAGATCGGACGAGTATTCCGTAACGAAGGTGTAGATACACGTCACAATCCGGAATTTACACTGATGGAATTATACCAGGCATATACAGATTATGAAGGAATGATGGAACTGACAGAGAGCATGTTCCGTTACCTCGCAGAAAAGGTATGTGGAAGCGCAGTAATCAGCTATAACGGAACAGTCATCGATATGGCAAAACCATTCGAAAGAATTTCCATGATTGATGCAGTTAAGAAGTATGCCGGTGTTGACTTCTCAGAAGTTAAGACAGATGAAGAAGCAAAAGCATTAGCTGACGAGCATCACGTAGAATACGAAGAACGTCATAAGAAGGGCGATATCCTGAACCTGTTCTTCGATGAGTTCTGTGAAGAGAAGATGATCCAGCCTACATTTGTAACAGATCATCCAATCGAGATCTCGCCACTGACAAAGAAGAATCCGGAAGATCCAAACTATGTAGAGCGTTTTGAGTTATATGTATACGGTCGTGAGATGTGTAACGCATACTCAGAGTTAAATGACCCAATCGACCAGAGAGAACGTTTCGCAGCACAGGAAGAAGCATTTGCTGCAGGTGATGAAGAAGCAAACCACACAGATGAAGACTTCCTGAATGCACTGGAGATCGGTATGCCGCCAACAGGTGGAATCGGATACGGAATTGACAGACTGGTAATGTTACTGACAGATGCACAGGCTATTCGTGATGTATTATTATTCCCGACAATGAAGAGTCTGGATTCTGACAAAAAAGCTGGAAAATCCGGAGCAGCAGAAGAAGCAGCTGCAAACGACAACAACGGATTCTTCACAGATAATGCAAAGATCGACTTCTCTAATGTAAAGGTTGAGCCTTTATTTGAAGAAGATGTTGACTTTGATACATTCAGCAAATCTGATTTCAGAGCTGTAAAAGTAAAAGAGTGTGTAGCAGTTCCAAAGAGTAAAAAACTTCTTCAGTTCACACTGGATGACGGAACAGGCACAGACCGTACAATCTTAAGCGGAATCCACGCTTACTATGAACCGGAAGAATTAGTTGGAAAGACACTGATCGCAATCACGAACCTTCCGCCAAGAAAGATGATGGGAATTGAGTCTTGTGGTATGCTGCTTTCAGCAGTAAATAACCTGAAGGATTCTGAGGATGAAGAACTGCATCTGCTGATGGTGGATAACCATATTCCGGCTGGTGCGAAGTTGTACTAAGAAGAAAAAATTGGTGCAAATTAGAAGATTATATATTATATAGTGAATAGAATGAATGGGCAATTCCAAGTGGAGTTGCCCATTTTTTAAAATCACCAGCCGTATCTACCGGCTGTGATCACCTTCACGTTCGTATCCGCATGATCATCCGTCAATGCAAACTTATCTTTCAGCCCTTCTGTAATATAGACTTCACCGGAATCAGTCACAAAGATCGCTTCGAAATCATCGCTCTTACTCCAGAAATCAGCTGCCTTTTCAAGTCCCATGACGAACAGGGAAGTAGACAATCCGTCGCAGATACCGCCGTCATCACCGACAATTGTAACGGAAGAAAGACCACTGTCAGCGGGATGCCCGGTTGCCGGGTCCATAATGTGCCAGTAGGTATGGCCGTCCTGTTCAAAGTAACGTTCATATCCGCCGGAGGTAACGACAGCCTGATTGGTGACAGAAAGAACCATCATAGGCGTATCACCGTTTGGATCCTTGATTCCGACTTTCCACGGAGAACCGTCCGGTTTGGAACCGACCGTCTGTACATTTCCGCCCAGGTTCAAAAGCGCAGATGTTACGCCATGATCGCGTAGATATTGAGCAGACTGCTGTCCGGCATATCCTTTGGCAATACTTCCGAGATCAATGGTCATTCCCGACGGGATGGTTACATTCCCGGTGGATTCGTCAAACTCTACTTTGGTGTAATCAACCATAGGAAGTAAAGACTGGATCGTAGATTCATCCGGAACCTGATAGTCTCCGGTGGTGAATCCCCATGCCCGGACGATCGGATAGATGGAGATGTCGAGTGCTCCATCCGTACGCCTGCACATTTCAAGTGCGTTCTTCATCAGATCGGAGACATTCCCGGTGAGAGTACCGGAGCCGTTCTGATTGATCTGATATATCTCACTTTCAGAGTCAGTGACAGATACCTGCTTTTCCAGATCTGTCAGGACTTTCTTTGCACCGTTTAATACTTTCTTATTCCCATAAGCACTGAATTTGATCGTCGTATCCATGGCGAAAAAATCTATGCTTTCCGGCTCGGATGATGTGCCTTTTGTAGTATTTTCTGCTGTACCGGATGCGCTGGAGCAGCCACAGGCCAGACAGGCAGTAATCAGCATTATTGATAAAATTTTCTTCATAACAAAATCTCCTCGGACCGTAATTGGTCAAAATTTTTCAACAGAGTTAGTTGTAATTGACACGGCAGGAAAATGTTGGTAACATTGTGCCGCTAAGGTTAGGTTTAGCTAACGAAACTATCATTTAATATATCATGAAAGGAGCGGGGGTTCAATATCGAAATGTTATTGAGATGATAGTGAGAATGGAAAAAGAAAGATTGAAAAAATGTAAAAATACTAACGAGGAGGAAAACATGAAAAAGAATTTGAAAAAAGTATTTTCATTTATTTTGTCCATGCTGGTTATTATTTCTACAGCAGTTACGCCTGCAATGGCGGCGGGGACAAAAGATGCACCGACGGAAGTAGAAAGTGTTGAAGTCAGTGGATTTATGACAGAAGTTATGGCACTGAAATTCAGTGACACAGACTGGATGAATGCGGTTAATGGTGTAACGGTAAATGATACAGAATATACAAAAGGGACAATTAGCACGTGGGGAAGTGACGGAAATCTTTGGGAGGTAGGAGATACTACAGGTGCTTATGGAAGCTATAAGGCACTCAAACTGGTAAATCCTACTACATTTCCTGCAACAATAAAAATATCTGCAGATGGATATAAAGATCTGACAGTAAAAGTCACAAAAGATACATCTACATATCCATATTATAAAGCAACAGTAGTTTCCAATTCAGATAACACAACAGCAACAACTTACACCGCAACAGCGCAGGCTGTTTCAAATGGTAAAGTGACGCTCAGTGCAGAAAAAGACCTGAAAGAAGGCGACACAGTTACTGTAACAGCAACACCGGATGAAAACTATGAAGTAGATGCAGTTACGGTAAAGAGAGCAAGCGGAAAATCAGTGGATGTTGAGAAGAAAACAGAAGGCTCCTATATGTTCAAGATGCCTGCTGAAAATGTAACCGTATCTGCAACATTCAAGGCGGCTCAGCCTGCAGCTAAGAAGCAGATCAGCATTGACCAGGTTTCTATCGGTACAGATATGTTCGGAAGTGACTGGGAAGTATCATTCAAAAATGCAGATGGTTATGTAAATGCAGTTACAGAAGTAAAGGTAAATGGAACTACATGGGAAGAAAAACCATATAGTGTTTCTGCCGGTGGGGCATACAAAAAAGACACATATAATAATAAATTAGTATTTTCTGCAAAAGATTTTGGCTCTTCATCAGAGATTCCGGTCCTGAAAAGCGGAGATGTTATCACAATCTCAGCAAATGGATACGAAGATCTGACAGTGAAGCTTGTAATTGATGCAAATGGAAAAGCTTCACTTATAGAAGATGACGGACAGAGAGATCCATATGATCTTCATGTAAAGATTGATGGTTCGTTTGAAGCAGCGATCGTAGGACAGAAGGATTATGACGGCGTATCAAGCGCCAGTGTCGGAGGATCCAGCAGCAATAAGAACAGTTCTGTAACGGTATACGGTGCACTGGTGGATAAAGGAACAGAACCTGCCGACAGTGCATGGGAAGAATTAGATAACTTATCGCAGATTAAGTTAGATGGAAGCAAATGTAAAGTAAACATTGTTCCGGATGTAGAAAATGGAACACCTGCCGACAGTGACAGTGGTATGGAAGGCGTCTATATGACGATCAGCAGTGCACTGACACTGAACGGAACACCAAAAGATCCGGGAACATATCTGATCTCAGTATCAATTACAGATCAACAGGGACGTACTGCAGTCAGCAATACATTGCCATTCAAGATTTACAAAGGTGATGAAGAACTTGCAGACCGTCTCAAGGAAGAAAACTTTAAGAAATATGAAAGCGGATTATATGCATGGGACATTATGGAACCATGGGTAATCGAGAAGTTCGGAAGTAATGTAGACGGAGAAGAGGAAAGCGTACGCGTTCCGAAAGATCTGGAAGCATGGTTCGGTTCACATGAAAGTGGAACATATGGATATCTTGGATATGATATTCCGTGGAAGAAAGTTCAGAGTGGAGATATTCCGGAGACACTTTATATCCCAAGCGGATGTAATCTTACACTGACGAATATGGAAGTTCTCAGCAGTGTACGTATTGTGATTGAAAATGGCGGCAAGCTGACACTTTCAGATTCTGTAGTACAGGGAATCATTGACGTTCAGAGTGGCGGTACATTTTCTATGAATTACGATTCTTACAGTAATGCATTTACAACAGGGGCATCTCTCTGCGGACAGCTTCGTCTGGAAGATGGTGCAATTTTAGAAAATGCAGCAATTTATTCGCATGCGAACTATCTGGCCAATGGTGATCTGGTAGACCGTAATACAACAGAACCAGTTGTAACAGCGACAGGCAATGTGACAATGAAAGGAAAGGTATTTATCGAAGGTGATGATGCGGGAAGTGATATCGGTCAGACAGCACTTCGTGTAAATGGAACACTGAACCTGGAAGACGGAGCAGAATTAGTTGCTTACGGCGGACCGGGAAAAGTATTACTTTATGCAGATGGCGGAGCTGCCATCGATCTGGTAAACGGAAGTAAGATTACAGGAAATGGTAAGGTTACAGCTATCGGTGGAGATGTACTTTGGGGAAATGGCGGAACAGCCGTAACAGGAAACGGTACAATTGAGACAGCCGAAGCATTCCTGCAGGGAGCAACCGCAAATACATCAAATAAAGCAGAAGCAGGAAAGGCGCTTGGTTCTGGTGTTACAGTTACAAGTCCGAACTGTCATATCCAGGATGGAACAATGATCAGCGGTGCGGAAAATGATCCGCTGGCAGAGCTGTACTGGAAAACAGGAATCAATCCGACACCACCGTTAGATAAATTTACAACACAGGAAGTAGAGAATGTTCTTTCGGCAGACGATCTGGAAGATAAGAGTTATGACGGACAGCCGGCCGGCAGTCTCGTTGTGAAAGCAGGAGATGTTATTCTGACAGAAGGAACGGATTATACACTGACATACAAAGATGCAGAAGGTAATGAATTATCGGAAGCACCGGTAAATGCAGGAACTTATACGGTAACAGTAAATGGACTGGGCATATACGGCGGCATGAATCTGGTAAAAACATTTACCATTTCACCAAAGGCTGTAGAACTTACAGTTGCAGCAAATCCATCTTCTGCAAAATATGATGGAAAGAGCAAAACTCCGGAAGTAACAGTAACGGATGGAGACAAAGTCCTGACAGAGGGAACAGACTATACACTTTCTTATGTATATGGTGGAAATGCAGATGCAAAAGATTTCGCAGGAGCGGAGTTTGTAGAGGAAGGAAATTATACAATTACAGTAACCGGTATCGGAAACTACGCAGGATCAACAGGAAATGCAGTGTTTACGATCAGTAAAGACAGTGCGGCGACAGAAGATCCGGCAACTCCTTCTAATCCGGCGAATCCGACAGACGATAAGAAGGGAACAAACACAACACAGACAACAAATGGCACAGATAATACGAAAAAGTCTGGAACGAATCCTAACAGCACATCGGCAAAAAATAACCAGAATGCTGTGAAGACAGGTGACGAGGCAAATGTATTATTGTGGCTTATGTTAGCTGTTATCTCTTGCGGCGTACTGGCAGGAACAACAGTTGTAGTCAGAAGACGCAGATAAACGGATAAGCAGTATAGAAAAAGAAGAAGCATTTGGAGTAAAATCTGGATGCTTCTTTTTTGTTACGCCTGTGTTATACTGATATTATTGATAAAGGAAAGGGGGCATAAGTGTAGTGGCCCCGAAAGAATGGAGATGAGATAATGAAGCATCATTCAAAAATATATCAGGAAACCGATATCAGAAATGATTACCGGAAACTGACGAAACTTCTGATTGAAAGAAATATGACGATCACTACAATGGAATCTGCAACATCAGGCCAGATTGCTTCACTGATCACTGATACGGAAGGATCCTCTGCGATATTGAAGGGGGCATTTGTTACCTACTGTAATGAGGCTAAGATCATGCAGGGCGTTCCGGCAGAAGTACTGGATAAATATACCGTATATTCGAAAGAAACTGCAGAGGCGATGGCCAGAGCGTGCACAGAAGCGTATCATGCAGATATTGGGATCGGAGTTACCGGAACGATGGGAAATATCGATCCGGCTAATCCAGATGCATCCGTTCCGGGACAGGTATATTTTGCAATTGAAATAAAGGAAGACGTACGCACTTATTATGTTGAACTGGAACCACAGCCAACGCGCCTGGCATATAAGCTTGCAGTGGCAAAAGAAATCTATGATGCGCTTATGAACAGGCTTTCATAAGTTTTCACAAGTAAGTATGTATTACTGTGAAAATGTCTATAGAAGCAGATGAAATTGAATTTGAATTGTCTGAATTGTCTAAATTGCAGAAAATATAAAAACAATGTTGACAATTCAAATCCCCTTGTGGTATATTAATCTAGCTGTCGCGTTAGACAAGGTCGTGAGGCAACAGAGTCGACGCAGAAGACAGTGCTAACTGATTAGAGAACAGAGATCGCTGTTGATTCATAATCAGAAATCTTCAGGAATTACTCCTGAAAAAAAGAATAAAATAACAGTTGACAAACACAACTGATTGTGATATTCTTAATAAGCTGTCGCTTGAGACAAACGAATGTTTGGCGAAAGGATGGCGGTCGGACAGCTGAAAAGCTGGTCGAAAAAAGATTAAAAAAGTTCTTGACAAACGTCAATGAATATGATAATCTAAATAAGCTGTTTTGAACAGCAAAGACAAAGAACCTTGATAATTAAACAATAGACAACAACCCTGAAAATTCTAAAGAGAATTATTCAGAACAGACATTTAATGTCGAACCTTAAAAACAGTAAAGGGGATAAG